>NZ_JAELTP010000139.1 GCF_016428915.1 Pandoraea sp. ASV26 | reverse complement strand
GTGGCAGCAGTACCAGCAACTCAGTGAAGAGCAAAAGAAGCGCCTGGCGGCCGACGACAAGAAGCTGGCCAACCGCCCCAACGTGGTCAGCGCTCCGCCATCGGGCCGTACCGGCGTGAAGAATCCGTATGCCGCCGTGCATCGCAAGGATGCCGGCACGACGGGCAAAAATGGCGTGTTGCCCGCGCCATCCGCCGCCTCCGCCCCGACGGCCGCACAACCGGCGCCCGTTTCCCCGGCACCGTCGACGGCCACCCCGGCACCCGCCGGCGCCGGCTCGGGAGCTGCCGGCACCGGAGCGGCCAACAGCGACAAGAACGGCGACGCGATCTTCAACTCCGAGATCTATCACCACAACTGACGCGCCCCGTCAGCCAACGCGATGCTGTCACGGCCGCCTTCGGGCGGCCGTTTGCATTCCGGCATCCGGCGCGTTGAAGGGGACCCACGCGGGTTGGCTGGCCCATCGGCCCGTTCTTGCGCATAATGATCGGCACATGGCTCGACGTGCCCCGCCGCAAGATGCCCCTGCATTGACGCAATGGCGCAATGGCGCGGCGCCGGGCATCAGACAAAAAGATCTCAGACACGCCGCGATGACCGACTCCGCCACCCAGCCCGCCACGCCGCCTCGCTCGTCCGATTCCGCCACCCCGTCGCGCGCCCCCTCGCGCACGCCGCCCGGTGAAGCGCCGGACAGCTACGCGGTGCCGACGCTGCGCCGCCGCCTGCTCTCGATGGTCTACGAGTCGCTGCTGCTCTTCGGCGTCCTGTTCCTGGCCGGCTACCTGTTCAGCGCCCTTACCCAGCAACGCAGCGGCCTGATGTATCGCCACGCGATGCAAACCTGGCTGTTCCTCGTGCTTGGCGTGTATTTCGTCTGGTTCTGGACCCATGGCGGCCAGACACTGGCGATGAAGACCTGGAAGATCCGTCTGGTCGACGCGCAGGGCCAGCCGGTGCGTGCCGGGCGTGCCGTGCTGCGATACGTGCTCGCGTGGCTGTGGGTGCTGCCCGCCATGGCGCTCGACTGGGCGCTCGGGTTCACGGGATGGGGCAGTGTCGGCCTGCTCGCCGGCTGGGTCGTGCTCTGGGCGCTGGCCATGCGCGTGATGCCCGATCACCAGTTCGTTCACGACCGGCTCGCCGGCACCCGTCTGGTCAGCGTGCTCGGCAAATGACTACGCCCCCGTCGCCACCGTTGCCCCCCGCCCCAGTGCGGCGCGCGTCACGTCCGCATCTGATTTACGGCGGCATTCAGGTCACGCTGTCGATCATCGTCGCGCTCGCTACGTGGGCCGCGTGGCACAGCCCCTGGACGACCGTGCTATGGACGGCACTGTGGCTACCCGTCTCCCACGCGATCGGCCTGGCCGCCGGCTTCCTCATGGCCGCACACAGCGACCCGACGCCCGAGCGGCGTACTGTCGCCGGCACGAATGTGGCCGTGTGGGCATACGAATGCGCGGCGTCGATCCTGTTGCTCGACCTCTATCAGCCGTGGCTCAGCGCCGCCCCGTTGCCCACTCCCAGCGGCCCGGCACGCCCGGTCGCGGTATTGCTGCTGCACGGCTATGGCTGCAATCGCGCGTTCTGGCTGCGTTTTTCGCGCCATCTGGCGGATGCCGGCTACCCGTGCGACGCCATCAACCTCGGTCCGATTTTCGGCGACATCGACGACTACGCCCCCAACATCGCCAAGGCCGCGCAGGCGCTTGCCGAACGCACACGGCTGCCCGTCGTCATCGTGGGCCACAGCATGGGGGGAATCGCGGCACGCGCCTGCCTGCAACGCTATCCGACCTTGCCGGTCGCCCACACCATCACGCTCGGCTCCCCGCAATTCGGCACCTTGCACGCGCGTCATGGCATCGGCCAGAACGTGCGCCAGATGAGCCTCGGCAGCGAGTGGCTCGTGGCGCTCGCGAGACGTGAGACGGATGCGGAACGCGCTCGCATCACGTCGATTTATACGTACCACGACAACGTGGTGTACCCGGTTCGCACCTCGGTGCTGCCCGGCGCCCACAACATCGCACTGGACGGGCTCGGGCACGTGTCGCTGGGCACGCATCCGCGCGCCCGGGCGCTGGTGCTCGAGACGCTCGATCGCGTGGCGCAAGGTTTGCTGCACACCGTCTGACGCAGGTGTTACCAGCGTGCCAGGCTGACCAGCCCGCCTGGGCGGGGGGGCGCAATAGCCGCGTATCAGTGTCGCATCGCCGCGACGTCTCAAGACACTTTCGCGACACGCGCATGACTGTCATCGTCGCTTCATGAAGCCGTGGCGCAATGCTCGCATGTTCAACGCGACGTGCGAGCCGCTATGACGACGACACCCACCTTCGAGTTGCCGATCTCGACCCCTGCGGCTCGCGCCGGCCACTTCGCAGACACCCCGCCGGGCCGCCCGGCTGCCCCGCCCGCCAGCCCCCCCGCCACCCCGCCCTCCACGATCGATCTGCCGCCCGATACTCCCGATCCGCTCGACCCGCCGCCCGAAGGCATCACCCGCTACCGCACGATCTGGCTCTCGGACATCCACCTCGGCACGCAAGGCTGTCAGGCGGAATATCTGCTCGACTTCCTGCGTCACCACGAGTCGGACTACCTGTATCTGGTCGGCGACATCATCGACGGCTGGCATCTGCGCAAGGGCTGGCATTGGCCGCAGGCGCACAACGACGTCGTGCAGAAGATGCTGCGCCGTGCGCGCAAGGGCACCCAGGTGATCTACGTCCCCGGCAATCACGACGAAGCGGCGCGTCAGTTCTGCGGGCTGGCGTTCGGCGACATTGCGGTGCGCGACGAGGCGTTTCACACCACGCTCACCGGCAAGCGCCTGTGGGTCACGCATGGCGATCTGTTCGACGGTGTGATTCAGCACGCCAAGTGGCTCGCCTATCTGGGCGACTCGCTCTATACGCTCACGCTCCTGCTCAATCGCTGGTTCAACCGCGTGCGCACGCGCTTCGGCTTCCCGTACTGGTCGTTGTCGCAGTACCTGAAGCATCAGGTGAAGAATGCCGTGAACTTCATTTCGGCCTTCGAAAACGTCATGGCCGACGAGGCGCGCCGCCGCGGTTGCGACGGCGTCGTGTGCGGTCATATTCACAAGCCCGAGATTCGTGAGATCGACGGCCTGCTCTACTGCAACGACGGCGACTGGGTCGAGAGTCTCTCGGCGCTGGTGGAGACGACGGAAGGCGAGTTGCGCATCCTCTACTGGACGCAAAAGCGCAGCGCGCCCGACAGCCTGAAGACAAAGGCCACGCCGGTCAGCGCATGATCGGCTCGCGCGCGATGCCAGCCCCTCATTGCCCCGTTCCGGTCGTCGCGGTCATTTACGCGACACCGGCTCGATAACCCTCGGCACGCATGCAGCAACACATCGCTGCACGCGTGCACCCTCTCACGCGCAGTGGTTGCGCGTGTCACCGATGCGCACCCCGTGCGCGAAGGAGCGCCCGATGAAAATCATGATCGTCACCGACGCCTGGGATCCGCAGATCAACGGCGTGGTCCGCACGTTGAAAAACACGCGCGCTCAGCTCGAAGCTGCCGGCCATCGTGTCGAGCTGCTTACCCCGCAGGAATTCCGCACCATCCCGTGCCCGACCTACCCGGAAATCCGCCTCGCGTTCTTCGTTGGCGGACGGGTGTCGCGGCGCATCGAAGCGTTCAACCCCGACGCCCTTCACATCGCCACCGAAGGCCCGCTCGGGATGGCCGCGCGCAAATGGGCGATACGCAACAATTTCCCGTTCACCACGGCGTACCACACGCGCTTCCCCGAGTATGTGCAGGCGCGCTTCGGCATCCCGCTCAACGCGACCTACCGGTTCCTGCGCTGGTTCCACAAGCCGTCGCGCGCCGTGATGGCGCCCACGCCCGTGGTCAAGCGCGATCTCGAAGCGAACGGCTTCCGCAACGTGGTGCTGTGGACACGCGGCGTCGACCTCGACATCTTCCGTATGCAGGACGCACATGTGCTAAATTCAGCACATCCGATCTTCCTCTACGTGGGACGCGTTGCCGTAGAGAAGAATATCGAAGCCTTTCTCAAGCTGGATCTGCCGGGCTCGAAGTGGGTCGCAGGCGAAGGGCCGCAACTGGCGGAACTCCGCTCACGCTACCCCGACGTGAATTATCTGGGCATGCTCTCCCAGCCTGAGCTGGCGAAGGTCTACGCGTCGGCCGACGTGTTCGTCTTCCCGAGCCGCACCGATACGTTCGGTCTGGTGCTGCTCGAAGCGATGGCCTGCGGCCTGCCGGTCGCGGCCTACCCGGTGACCGGCCCGATCGACGTGCTCGACGGCTGCCCGGCAGGCGATGCCGGTGCGCTGCGCGAGGATCTGCGCGAGGCTTGCCTCGATGCGCTCAAAGTCTCGCGTGAGAGCGCGCGAGCGTGGGCCGAGCGATTCTCGTGGCAGGCAGCATCTGAAGAGTTCGTCTCGCATCTGCATCCGCGCACGCCCGAGCCGTTGCTCGCGAACGCGATCTGACCCACCTCCAGAGCCCGTTGCGGCGAGGAACCTGACGCTTGTTCATCGATCACCCGCCGCCACGCGACAAACAACCGAATCCGTACAAGGGCAACCGGGGCGTCATGCGCGCCTGGCGTGCGCTGAAGTACTCCCTGTCCGGGTTCAAGTTTGCCGTGTTCGAAGAAAGCGCTTTCCGGCAAGAACTGGCGCTCGCCGCCATCCTCTTGCCGGCGGCGATCTTTCTGCCCGTCACCGCCGTGGAGCGCGTGCTCCTTATCGGCTCGGTCCTGCTCGTGCTCATCATCGAGCTGGTCAATTCCAGCATCGAAGCCGCCATCGACCGCATTTCGCTGGAGCGGCACGAACTCTCCAAGCGTGCGAAGGACTTCGGGAGTGCAGCGGTCCTCGTCGCGCTCGGCCTTTGCCTGCTCACCTGGGCCTCGCTCGCCGGCCCCGTCATCGTCGATCTGGTACGTACGGCGCTTTTCTGATAACGCTTTTCGCCCGTCCTTCCCATGCTTGGCAGCGGGCGGCTGCCGGGTATAATCGGTCGCCGTATACCTGACATTCAACTGATAGACGCAAGCGGAGAACACCCTTCGCCGAGCTTGCCGCTAACCGGGGCCGACAGACATGGAAGCAAAGCCGCCACGCCGAACCCGCGAACGAATTCTTGAAGTGTCGCTTCGACTCTTCAACGAAATCGGCGAACCTAACGTAACGACCACCACGATTGCCGAGGAGATGAAAATCAGCCCCGGCAATCTGTACTACCACTTCCGCAACAAAGACGACATCATCAACAGCATCTTTGCGCAGTTCGAGCAGGAAATCGAACGGCGTCTGCGGCTGCCTGACGATCACAAGCCGCAGCTCAAGGAAGTCTGGACGTACCTGCAATACATGTCTGAATTTCTGTGGCGTTTCCGTTTTCTCTATCGCGACCTCAACGACCTGCTCGCGCGCAATCGCACGCTCGAGACGCACTTCAAGCAGATCGTGGGCCACAAGAAGCGCTTCGCACGCGAGATGTGCGACCTGCTCGTGGCCGATGGCGAAATGGAGATCACGCCCGAGCAGATCGATGTGGTGACCACCAACATGGTGGTGCTCTCCACGTACTGGCTGTCCTATCAATTCGTGATGAACCCGCGCAAGTACAACGACCCCGAAGAAATCGGCGCCGGGTTGCATCAGTCGAGCTATCACATCCTCTCGCAGATGGCCCCGTACCTGAAGGGCAAGGCACGCGAGATGTACGATGAAATGGCACGGGAATCCTCGTCCAAGGGAGTGCAGTAACGCATGTCGTCGGAAGTCAAATCCATTTGCATTTATTGCGGCGCCGCCACGGGGGTGCGTCCGGCTTACGCCGAGGCCGCACGTGAGCTGGGCCGTCGCATGGCCGAAGCCGGCATTCGCCTCGTGTACGGGGGTGGCAAGGTCGGCCTGATGGGCATCATCGCCGACGCCGTGCTCGCACATGGCGGTCAGGTCGTCGGCGTCATTCCGAAAGCGCTGATGGACAAGGAAGTCGGCCACACCGGCCTGACGCAGCTGCATGTCGTCGAGAACATGCACCAGCGCAAGCAGATGATGGCCGATCTGTCGGATGCTTTCATCGCCATGCCCGGCGGCATCGGCACGTGCGAAGAACTGTTCGAAGTCTTCACGTGGTTGCAGATCGGCTACCACGCAAAGCCGATCGGCCTGCTCAACGTCGAGCAGTATTACGACCCGCTGATGGTGTTCCTCCAATCGATGGTGACGGAACAGTTCCTCAAAGGGGCACAACTCGACCAGTTGCAAGTCGCCACGTCGCCCGAGACGCTGCTCGAGACGATGCGACACTTCAAACCGTCGCAAGTCGATCGCTGGGCGCAGCAGCGCACGCAGATCTAGGCGCACGGGTGGGATCGCTGCGCGGCACCTGCGCCGCGCAGCCGCAAATCCGGCGCCCAACGCCGGGAGATCCCGCCCTCCGGGCGCTGTGCCCGGCCACACCGGGGCTTCGCTCATGGCGCCCAGGCACCTTCGTCATTGAACTCCTGCGGCACTCGGCACTCAGACATCCGTTGCATGCGGAGATTCGCACATGCACGTCCCCATGCCCGCCTGGGTCAACACCTTCCTCGACGAGCAACCTGCCTATGATGTTAAAGATGCTTCGCCCGATGCGGCTGCTGCGATCCCGCTGGCTACGCCCGCACGCGGGCTTGCTGTTGCGCCGGAGCTTATGGCAAGCCACGCCCCGTGGCGTGGCCATCGGGCTGGCGTGCGGTGTTTTCTTCGGGATTCTGATTCCGTTCGGTCAGATGCTGGTGGCTATTCTGGTGGCGGCGTTGCTGCGCGGCAATCTCTTCCTCGCCGCGGTCGGCACGTTCGTGACCAATCCGCTGACGGCGCCCTTCGTCTATCTGGGCGCACACCGTCTGGGACGCTGGATGCTCGACTGGTCGCCGAAGGCCGAGATCGAAGCCACGGTGGCAGCGGCCACACGGGCCAGTGAGAGCGTCTGGTCTCAAATGACGAATTTTGATTTCGGCGCCGCCACACTGCATCTGGCGACGGGCCTCATGGCCTGTGCAGTCGTCTGTGGTGTGCTCGCTTACGCGATCGGATTCTTTGCGATTCAATGGCGCCAGCGCCGCCGCGCCTGAGCGCCCGGCCGAGCGCTTCAGAACGACGATCCCGGCGCCTTCAGAAAGGCGATCTCCTCGGGCGTCGAAGCGCGTCCCAGGGCCGCATTGCGGTGCGGATAGCGCCCGAAACGCTCGATAATGACCGCGTGCTTGCGCGCGTAATCGAGGTTATCCACCAGCCCTGACGCCTTCGCCAGTTGCTCGTACAACGCCAGCGAGAGGTGCTGACTTTCCAGCGATTCGTCGTGTTCGAACGGCAGATAGACGAACACACGATGCTGCGCAGTCGGCAGATGCTGATCGTCCCCGGCTTCGACCAGACGACGCGCCACTGCCAACGCCTGCGCATCGCCTGCAAACGCCTTCGCCTGACCTCTGAACAGATTGCGAGAGAACTGATCGAGCACCACGATCAGCGCGCAGGCGCCGAGCGGCGTCTGCGTCCACGCGTCGAGCGCGCCGGCGAGCGCCTGCGCATGCAGCGCACCAAAGCGAGTGCGGATCTCCTCGTCAAACGCGTCGGATTTACGAAACCACTCGGGGCGAGACATGCCGTATTCCGGGGAATCCGGCGTGCCGAACCAGAAGTCGAGCACAGCTTGCCAGGGTTGTACTTGCGGGGAAATCTCGGTTGCCGGAGTCGCCATCGAAGGTCCTGATGCAGGGGAAACGCTAAGGGATGGCTCGCATGATGCCAGACTCAGGCGAAGGCCAACACCACCCGGCGCGTGCGCGATGTCTTCTTCTCGATCTTGGCCACCCGCAGCGCCCCGATCTCCGACGTGTTGGCGACATGCGTGCCACCGCACGGTTGCAGATCGATGCCTTCGATACGCACCAGACGCACACGTCCCAGCCCCACCGGCGGCTTCACGCTCATCGTGCGCACCAGTTCGGGACGCTCGGCCATTTCCTCATCGCTGATGCTGTCAATCGCCACGGGCCGCGCCGCCGCCACCAGCACCGCCAGCCCGGCTTCGACCGCCTCGCGCTCGATCGGCTCGTTCGTCACGAAGTCGAGTCGCGCGTACTCCGTAGTAATGCTGCACCCATCCACCGCATGCGGCAGCACGGCGCACATCAAGTGCGACGCCGTGTGAAAGCGCATGTGACGAAAGCGTCGCTCCCAGTCAATCTCGGCACGCACCGTGTCGCCAACGGACAATCGCGCCAGCAACGCCTCTTGTCCCTCGGCGGGCACGTGCACCGCATCGTCGGGCGTCGCGCCTTCCCGTTTCGACTTGCGTGTATCGGCAATGGTCAGCCGCGTGCCGTCCGCGAGTACGAATCCTCCGGTATCGCCCGCCTGCCCGCCTCCCAGCGGATAGAAAACGGTGCGATCGAGCATGATGCCGGTCTCGTCGATATGCGTGATGCGCGCCTCGCACTGGCGCAGATAGGCGTCTTGCCGAAAGAGGGCTTCGGTATTCATGGGGCGTCTCCTTATTCAAGCCCCCATAGTCGCGCGAACCACGCCTGAGTGACAAGGGACAATCCAGCGCCGCAACGCCAGTACGGTCCAGTACGATCCAGTACGATCCAGCACGGTCATTACGCCCCCAGATAGGCATGTCTGCGTCAGCGCGGACACCGCTGACACCCTCGCCAATCAAAGGTTTCGCGGCATAGACCCAACGTTGTTGAATTGGGCGCACCCGGTGAGCGGGACGCCATGTTTTTCCCAATGCGTTAACGCATAAAGGGTGGACAACACTTTTGTCCGCAAATCGAAAGAGACGGATATGGCGTCACCCTTAGGATTTGTCCGAGTGCCGCGAGAGTGGTGCCCGTCAATCCGAATCGATGCAACACGGAAGGAATCTCCTCATGCATTCCACGCGAAACACCCTCCCGGTTTCTCACCGCGAAGCGACAGTGCACGCCCGGCCGGCTCCGGACAACGCCGCCCCCCATCTTTACCAGCAAGCGCGAGACGCCTACGAGGCTGCCGAATTTGAAGCCGCCATCGATCTGCTTTACCCGCTGTTGAAGGAGCGCCCGCTCGACATCAGTGTGAACAAGTTGCTTGGCTACGCGCATTTCGCGCGAAAGGAATACGTACTGGCTGTCGGGCCCCTGAGTGCGGCAATGATCTTCGCGCCGGACGAGCCGGAGCCTCACTTGGTCTGCGCGCAATGTCTGGCCCACTTGGGTGAAAGGACACTTGCCCGCGAACTGGCCATGCATGCGCTCGAGATCTCGCGTGAAGACCCGGCCCATGCCGATGTAGGCACTCGTGCCGGGCATTTTCTCGTTACCGCCTAGGAC
>NZ_JAELTP010001118.1 GCF_016428915.1 Pandoraea sp. ASV26 | reverse complement strand
CCCCCCCCCCCCCCCCCCCCCCCCCCCCCCCCCCCCCCCCCCCCCCCCCCCCCTTTTCAAGCAGAAGACGGCATACGCGATACACAATATCGTCTCGTGGGCTCGGAGATGTGTATAAGAGACAGCGCCAGCAGCGCGCTGTTCGCCAGCGCGTTCGTCATGAACGTCTCGTTCTGCGCGTGGAGTGTGTCGAGATACCCCTGATCGATGACCTGATACGGACGACCATCGACGCTCACGTCCGTGCCCGC
>NZ_JAELTP010001117.1 GCF_016428915.1 Pandoraea sp. ASV26 | reverse complement strand
CCCCCCCCCCCCCCCCCCCCCCCCCCCCCCCCCCCCCCCCCCCCCCCCCCCCCTTTTCAAGCAGAAGACGGCATACGCGATACACAATATCGTCTCGTGGGCTCGGAGATGTGTATAAGAGACAGGTCGATGACCGTGTTCGTCGACGAACTGGCGCGTGCTTACGCGGCGTGTGCCGTGGGCGGCGTGCCGGTGTATGAGGCGGTGCCCGTGCAGCCCGGCGATCACGCCCATTGGCAACACGCCCGGGT
>NZ_JAELTP010000138.1 GCF_016428915.1 Pandoraea sp. ASV26 | reverse complement strand
ACCGCCGTCGGGGTACAGGTTCACACGCACATGCGTCGCCGCGCGCTGGCTGGTGATCGCATGGTAGTGATGCGAATTGCCCTGCAACGTGGTCGAGGCAAGCAGTTCGAACCACTCGGCGGTCTCGCCCGGTGCGCCGTCCGGGCTGTAGCAGCCCTCAAGGGACGCGGCCGGCGGGAAGTTGCCCGTGAAGTGGCTGGTGTCCAGATCGACACCAAACAACACGCCCGGACGCGCCAGCTTGACCACACACCAGTCGTAACCGTTCACGCGCTTGCGACGCGTCTCCCAACCATCCATCCACTTGCCGTTGTCGTCGTACTTGCCAGGGATGAAGACGGCCGGATCGGGATTGAGCATGCGCTCTTTGGCCGCGAAAAACTCGTCGCTGGCCTCAAGTGCCTGTGCACCCAGGCGCGGATCGGCCAGATTGACGTAACGGCGCACAAATTCCGGTGCGTTCGGGTCTTGCGGGGCGAGGGCCATGTTGCTTTTCACTCCAGATAAAGGTGCCGACGTCTCGCGTCGGCAGAAAATTCGCTCGGTTCACTCTTGGCTCACGGCTTACGCCGCGGCGTTTATGGGGTCACGGCCGCATTGGTCGGCGCATTGCCCTTTGCGTCGTCTTCCGTCGACGTGGCAATCGGCTCGTAGGGCAGGGCGCCGTCCAGCACTTTGTGGGCTCTTGCAAAGTCGACGTCTTTTTCCCAAGCCGCCACGACAAGCGTCGCCACGCAGTTGCCCAACAAGTTGGTAATCGCCCGCGCAATGCCGACGAACCAGTCGACCGGCAAGATCAGCACAAGGCCAATGACAGGAATCGCGGGAATGGCCGCAAGCGTCGCCGCCAGAATCACGATCGCCGATCCCGGAATGCCATGCGCACCCTTGGACGTCAGCAACGATACGAGCACCACAAGGATCAGGTCGTGCATCGACAACGGCGTGTTGGTCGCCTGCGCAATGAAGATGACCGCCAGCGTGAGGTAAATGGAGAAGCCGTCGAGGTTGAAGGAGTACCCCGTCGGCACCACCAGTCCGACCGTCGACTTTTTGATGCCCATCCACTCGAGCTTGCGCATGATCGCCGGCAACACGGCATCGGACGACGCCGTGCCCAACACGATGGACAACTCTTCGCGGAAGTATTTGATGAACTTGAAGATGTTGAAGCCCGCCAGTCGCAACACGCCGCCCAACACGACGGTAACGAACACAAAGCAGCTCAGGTAGAACACAAGCACCAGCAGCCCCAGTTGCTTGAGCGACGACGCGCCGTATTTGCCCGTGGTGAACGCCACCGCCCCCAGCACGCCCAACGGCGCCAGTCGGATGATGAACGCCATCACGCGGAAGAAGACGTGACTCAGGTCTTCAATGAATCGCGCCACCGGACGGCCGCGCTCGCCAAGGGCCGCCAACGCACAGCCGAACATGACGGAGAAGACAAGGATCTGAAGAATGTCGCCCTTGGCAAAGGCGTCGGTGATGGTGTCGGGAATGATCTTCAACAAGAAGCCAGCCGTGTCTTTCAACCCCTTGGCATTCTCGGTGTACGCCGCCATCGCGCTCGGATCGAGACTGCGAATGTCGATGTTCATGCCTTCGCCCGGACGCGTCACCCAAGCCAGCACCGCACCGATGACCAACGCGAAGGTCGTGATGATCTCGAAATACAAGACGGCCTTGATGCCCACCCGGCCGACTTTACGCAGATCGCCCGCGCTCGCCATGCCACTCACCACGACACAGAAGACGATCGGTCCAATGACCATCTTGATCAACTTCAGAAAGCCATCGCCCAACGGACGCAACGACTCTCCCAACTGCGGAAACCAAATGCCAAGCGCCACACCCACTATCAACGCTATGACAACTCGGCCAAACAACGAACGGAACAGCTTGGGCATGGTTTGTCTCCTCTGCCTGCGCAAATCACTCTCGGATTTCACGATCTCTACGTCGCACGGACGACGCTCGGGGGGCTGATTTCTGTACCGCAACAACAACCCGGCGCTCTCGACGCCTTCGAACACCATGAGTGTATCCGTACAAGTCATACCGGTCTGACCAGTGGTGTTATGGCGAATATTAGAAAGCCAATATAGTCAGGTCAAGACGCGCCTTCTGAGGGGATTCCCTATGGCGCGCTGATTCACCCCGGGGTGTTTGGCCGAGGCCCGCGATACCCCTCCCCGGCGCATGGGAGGGACGCTGCGCGGGTGAGGGGGAATTTGGCGTCGTACAATGCGCCTTACGTATCCCCGCATTCCCAGTGAGGCCTCATGAAGCATTCGGCGCATGCCGTAACCGACGCCGCCGTCGCCATCATCCGCGAGCGCATTGAACGTCAGGTCTATCCGGCCGGCGCGATGCTCCCGTCGCAGCGCCAACTCGCCGAGGAACTGGCCATCAGCCGTGCCTCGCTGCGCGAAGCCCTCTCGACGCTCGAAGCCCTCGGCATGGTCGCGATCCGCCCCGGCAAAGGCGTGTATGTGAACGACGCCTCGGCACGGATAGGCGTTGCCTGGCGCTTCGCCGACCAGATCTCGCTCGCCGACACGTATCAGCTGCGCTACGCACTGGAAGGCTTCTCCGCCCGGCTCGCGGCCCACGCGGCCAGCGCAGCCGAGATCGAGTGGCTCACGGACAACGTGGAGACGATGAAGGGCGCGCTGATCGACGGCGACGTCGATACCGCCGCTCAACTCGACTTCGCCTTTCACCTGCGCATCGTGGGACTCGCCGGGAACGCCGCCATCGCCGATATCCTGCGCGGCAGCACGGAAATCGTGATGGAAAGCCAGCGCCTGCCGTTCTACCAACGCGAACGGGTGCTGTCCACCTATCATGAACACATGGAGATTCTGGACGCCCTGCGCCGTCGCGATGGCGCCGCCGCAGGCGCCGCGATGGAGCGCCATATCGTGCTGGCGGCCCAGCGGGCGGGCATTCACTTTCCTATCCCCTCTGCGTATTCGTCAGTCGGCGGGCTTACCCCCCGGGAGAACGCAGAGCGTACTGGTGTCTCGCACGTTCAGCTTTGAGATGATTGGGATTTGCGCTATACTTTGAAGGTTTTAGTCATTTAACCCTCACCCTAGCGCCTACCCGCCTGACATCTCGTCCGCAGTCCGAGCATCCGCTGTGCGCATATTCCGCGCAATTCCGGTGCCCGCGCTGATGTCATTGCGGCGGACGATGGGGCTGGCAGCCGGGGTGAACCCTTCAGGAGTTTCCCGTGCTGCCGTCATTCCCACCCGCCATTCTCGCGCTCGCTGACGGCACGGTCTTTCGTGGGTACGCCATCGGCGCTGCCGGTCACACCATCGGTGAAGTGGTGTTCAACACCGCCATTACCGGCTATCAGGAAATCCTCACCGACCCCAGCTATGCGCGTCAGATCGTCACGTTGACGTATCCGCACATCGGCAATACGGGCGTCAACGGTGAAGACGTCGAAGCCACGAAAGTCCATGCCGCAGGCCTGATCATCAAGGATCTGCCGATCCTCGACTCGAATTTCCGAGCCAACAAAACACTCTCGCAATACCTGAAGGACGAGGGCGTCGTTGCCATCGCCGGTATCGACACGCGCCGTCTGACCCGTATTCTGCGCGAGAAGGGCGCTCAGAACGGTTGCATCCTCGCCGGTGAAGACGCCGACGAAGGCAAAGCCATCGCGCTCGCCCAATCGTTCCCGGGTCTCGCCGGTATGGACCTCGCCAAGGTCGTCTCGACCACGGAGAAATACTCGTGGACGGAAACGGAATGGCGTCTGGGGGGAGGCTACGGTGAGCAGAAGGATCCGAAATTCCACGTGGTCGCCCTCGACTTCGGCGTCAAGCGCAACATCCTGCGCATGCTCGCCGAACGTGGCTGCAAGGTCACGGTGCTGCCCGCCCAAAGCTCGGCCGACGACGTGTTCGCCCTGAACCCGGACGGCGTGTTCCTCTCGAACGGCCCCGGCGACCCCGAGCCGTGCGATTACGCCATCGCCGCCACGAAGACGTTCCTCGAGCGCCGCATCCCGACCTTCGGCATCTGCCTCGGCCACCAGATCATGGGCCTGGCCGTTGGTGCCAAGACGCTCAAGATGAAGACCGGCCACCACGGTGCCAACCATCCGGTCAAGGACCTCGCGTCCGGCCGTGTGGTCATCACCTCGCAAAACCACGGCTTCGCCGTGGACGCGAACAGCCTGCCGGCCAATGCCCGCGTCTCGCACGTGTCGCTGTTCGATGGCACGCTGCAAGGCTTCGAGCTGACGGATCGTCCGGCATTCTGCTTCCAGGGGCACCCGGAAGCGTCGCCTGGCCCGCACGACATCGGCTATCTGTTCGACCGCTTCGTGCAGTCGATGGCCGACGCCAAGCAGGCGGCGTAAGCACAGGCACGACGAGATACGGATAAGGAAACGCGCATCATGCTCGGAAACTCGATCGGGATCGTCAACCTCTGGACTTATCTGGCCGGAGTGGTGGTGGTCATCCTGCTGCCGGGCCCGAACTCGCTCTATGTGCTGTCGGTGGCAGCCCAGCGCGGTGTTCGCCAGGGCTACGCAGGCGCGTGCGGCGTGTTCCTCGGCGACACGGTCCTCATGACGCTGGCGGCCGCCGGTGTGGCGTCGCTGCTGCACGCGCAGCCGGCGCTGTTCTTCGTGGTGAAGTACCTCGGCGCAGCCTATCTTTGCTGGATGGGGCTGAACATGCTGCGCGGCGCACTGGCCAATGCGCGGGCCGAACGGGTCGAACAGGCCGATGCGGGCGTGGCGGTTGCTGCGGTTGCGGCGCCCAAGCCGGTCGACGCGGATCACCCGTTCAAGCGCGCGCTGTTCATCAGCCTGCTGAACCCGAAGGCCATTCTGTTCTGCGTGTCGTTTTTCATCCAGTTCGTCGATCCGGGCTACGCCTACCCCGCCGTGTCGTTTGCGGTGCTGGGCGCGATCGTGCAGACCTGTAGTTTCCTGTATCTGAGCACGCTGATCCTGGCCGGTTACCGCCTGGCCGAGCACTTCCGGCAACGTCGCCGGTTGAGCGCCGGGGCAACCGGCGGCGTGGGCGCGTTGTTCGTCGGCTTCGGTGTGAAGCTCGCGACCGCGACGCTGAGTTAAATTTTTGTTGAGAACGTTATGCCAAAGCGCACAGACATCAAGAGCATCCTCATCATCGGCGCCGGCCCGATCATCATCGGGCAGGCATGCGAATTCGACTATTCCGGCGCGCAAGCCTGTAAGGCACTGCGCGAGGAAGGCTACAAGGTCATCCTGATCAACAGCAACCCTGCCACGATCATGACCGACCCGGATACGGCCGATGTGACCTACATCGAACCGATTACCTGGGAAGTCGTCGAGCGCATCATTGCCAAGGAACGCCCGGATGCCATCCTGCCGACGATGGGTGGCCAGACCGCGCTGAACTGCGCGCTCGACCTGCATCGCCACGGCGTGCTCGACAAGTACAAGGTAGAGCTGATCGGCGCATCGCCGGAAGCCATCGACAAGGCCGAAGACCGTCTGAAGTTCAAGGACGCCATGACCAAGATCGGTCTCGGTTCGGCCAAGTCGGGCATCGCCCACTCGATGGAAGACGCCCTCGCCGTGCAGGCCCAGATCACCGCCGAGATCGGCGGCAGCGGCTACCCGATGGTGATTCGTCCGTCGTTCACGCTCGGTGGCTCGGGCGGCGGTATTGCCTACAACCGCGAAGAATTCGAAGAGATCTGCAAGCGCGGCCTCGACCTCTCGCCCACGCGCGAACTGCTCATCGAAGAGTCGCTGCTGGGCTGGAAGGAATACGAGATGGAAGTCGTGCGCGATCGCGCCGATAACTGCATCATCGTTTGCTCGATCGAAAACCTCGACCCGATGGGCGTGCACACCGGTGACTCGATCACCGTTGCACCGGCCCAGACGCTCACCGACAAGGAATATCAACTGCTGCGTAACGCATCGCTGGCAGTGCTGCGCGAAATCGGCGTGGAGACGGGCGGCTCGAACGTCCAGTTCTCGATCAACCCGAAGGACGGCCGTATGGTCGTCATCGAAATGAACCCGCGTGTGTCGCGCTCGTCGGCCCTCGCCTCGAAGGCGACCGGCTTCCCGATCGCCAAGATCGCGGCCAAGCTGGCCGTCGGCTACACGCTCGACGAACTGCGCAACGAGATTACCGGGGGCGCCACGCCGGCCTCGTTCGAGCCGACGATCGACTACGTCGTGACCAAGGTGCCGCGCTTCGCCTTCGAAAAATTCCGCGAAGCCGATGCCCGCCTGACCACGCAGATGAAGTCGGTCGGCGAAGTGATGGCCATTGGCCGCACGTTCCAGGAATCGTTCCAGAAGGCCATGCGCGGTCTGGAAGTCGGCGTGGACGGTCTGGACGAAAAGTCGACCGACCGCGACGAGATCGTTGCCGAAATCGGCGAGCCGGGCCCGGACCGCATCTGGTACGTGGGCGACGCGTTCCGCATCGGCATGAGCCTCGAAGAGGTGTACGCCGAGACGTCCATCGACCCGTGGTTCCTCGCTCAGCTCCAGGCCATCGTCAAGAAGGAACAGGCGCTGGCCGGTCGCACGCTGGAAAGCCTGACGACCGAAGAGTTGCGCTTCCTCAAGCAAAGCGGCTTCTCGGACCGCCGTCTGGCCAAGCTGCTCGGCACCGACCAGAGCGCCGTGCGCCGTGCCCGTATCGCGCAGAAGGTGCGCCCGGTCTACAAGCGCGTGGACACCTGCGCCGCTGAATTCTCGACGAACACCGCTTACATGTACTCGACCTACGAGGAAGAGTGCGAAGCGCAGCCGACCAGCAAGAAGAAGATCATGGTGCTCGGCGGCGGCCCGAACCGTATCGGTCAGGGCATCGAGTTCGATTACTGCTGCGTGCACGCGGCGCTCGCGCTGCGCGAAGACGGGTACGAGACCATCATGGTCAACTGCAACCCGGAAACGGTGTCGACGGACTACGACACGTCGGATCGTCTGTACTTCGAGCCGGTGACGCTCGAAGACGTGCTGGAAATCGTCGACCTCGAAAAGCCGGTCGGCGTGATCGTGCAGTACGGCGGTCAGACCCCGCTCAAGCTCGCCCTCGATCTCGAAGCGAACGGTGTGCCCATTATCGGCACCAGCCCGGACATGATCGACGCCGCGGAAGACCGCGAGCGTTTCCAGAAGCTGCTCAATGACCTCGGTCTGCGTCAGCCGCCGAATCGCACGGCCCGCGCCGAAGACGAAGCGCTGAAGCTCGCCGCCGAAATCGGTTATCCGCTGGTGGTGCGCCCGTCGTACGTGCTGGGTGGCCGTGCCATGGAAATCGTGCACGAGCCGCGTGACCTCGAGCGCTACATGCGCGAAGCCGTCAAGGTGAGCCACGACAGCCCGGTGCTGCTCGACCGCTTCCTCGACGACGCCATCGAGTGCGACGTCGACTGCATCTCGGACGGCACGGACGTCTACATCGGCGGCGTGATGGAGCACATCGAACAGGCGGGCGTCCACTCGGGCGACTCCGCCTGCTCGCTGCCGCCGTACTCGCTGTCGGCCGAGACGATTGCCGAACTCAAGCGTCAGACGGCCGCCATGGCCCGCGCGCTCAACGTGATCGGCCTGATGAACGTGCAGTTCGCGATTCAGCAGGGCAACGGCGTCGACACGATCTACGTGCTGGAAGTGAACCCGCGCGCCTCGCGTACGGTGCCGTACGTTTCGAAGGCGACCGGCCGTCAACTGGCCAAGGTCGCGGCTCGTGCGATGGTCGGCCAGTCGCTCAAGTCGCAAGGCGTGACGAGCGAAGTGGTGCCGCCGTACTTCAGCGTCAAGGAAGCCGTGTTCCCGTTCGTGAAGTTCCCGGGCGTCGACCCGGTGCTTGGACCGGAAATGCGCTCGACGGGGGAAGTGATGGGCGTGGGCCGCACGTTCGGCGAGGCGCTCTTCAAGTCGCAACTGGCGGCGGGCTCGCGTCTGCCGGCCTCGGGCACGGTGCTGCTCACGGTCAAGGATGCGGACAAGCCGCGCGCGGTCGAAGTTGCCCGCATGCTGCACACGCTGGGCTACCCGATCGTGGCGACGCGCGGTACGGCGGCAGCGATCGAAGCCGCCGGTATCCCGGTGCGCGTGGTCAACAAGGTGAAGGACGGCCGTCCGCACATTGTCGACATGATCAAGAACGGCGAGATCGCGCTGGTGTTCACCACCGTGGACGAGACCCGCACGGCGATTGCCGATTCGCGCTCGATCCGCATGTCGGCACAGGCGAACAAGGTCACGTACTACACGACGATCTCGGGTGCCCGTGCGGCGGTGGAAGGCCTGAAGTATTTGCAGAACCTCGAGGTGTATGACCTCCAGAGCCTGCACGCTTCGCTGCCGGTCTGACGGCCCGCCTGAGGCGGGAGCAGGAAAAGGCGGGTATCTGCCCGGGTGCGGTTCGCCGCCCCGGGCGACGTCGTAAAAATGGCGCGCTCGCGGGGGAACCCATCTCCGCCGAGGGCGCCAAATGCTTCATATGTGGTGGAATGCCGAGTGGGGCGCCGTGTGGTTGGCAGCGTCGGCAACTCTGCTACACTAATGCCATATAGGTGTCACAGCCGCGGTCAAGCGGCGTTCGCAAAAAGTGCGAATGCGGCTTTGCTGCGGCAATTTTTTTGTCTTTCGGAACAACGCGCATGAGTACCATTCCTCTGACCAAACGGGGCGCCGAGCTGCTCAAGGAAGAGCTGCACCGCCTGAAGACCGTCGAACGTCCGAACGTGATCACTGCGATTGCTGAAGCCCGTGCGCAGGGCGATCTGTCGGAAAACGCGGAGTACGACGCCGCGAAAGAGAAGCAGGGCTTCATCGAGGGGCGTATTGCCGATCTCGAGTCGAAGCTCTCTGCGGCGCAAATCATCGATCCTTCGATGCTCGATGCCGAAGGTCGTGTGGTGTTTGCCGCAACCGTCGAACTCGAAGACCTTGAGAGCGGTGGCACGGTGCAGTATCAGATCGTCGGCGACGATGAAGCCGACCTGGAGCACGGCAAGATTTCGGTGAGTTCGCCGATCGCGCGTGCGCTCATTGGCAAGTACGCAGGCGATGTGGCCGAAGTGCAGGCCCCGAGCGGCGTGCGCGAGTACGAGATCATCGATGTCCGCTACGTCTGATGTGACGTCTGCTGGCGGCGTGCCACGGCTGGAACGATTGTTCCGCCTGATCGCGACCGTCTGGTGCGGTGGTCAGTGGGCGATCGGCTATATCGTCGCGCCCACCCTGTTCGCGGTGCTCGAGTCGCGCACCGAGGCGGGAACGGTCGCTGGCCGGCTATTCCACTCGCAAGCCTGGCTGAGCCTCGTTTGCGGTGTTCTGCTGGTCTGGCTGGCAACGGCGCTTATCTCCCGGATATCCCAGATGGGGGATGCACGCGCTGCGCGCACCTACCGTGGCCTGCGCTGGCTGGCGGTGGCGATGATGGTCTGCGTGCTGGTCGGTTGGTTCGGCTTGCAGCCGTTCATGGCGGATCTTCGCGCACAGGCGCAAGCGTCGGGTGTCGAGATCGGGCAGTCGCCCCTTGCCGCGCGCTTCGGCATGCTCCACGGTATTTCGAGCGGTATTTATCTGCTGCAAAGCTTGCTGGGCATTGCGCTGATCTGGCGTCAGCCCGTGCGGGCCTAAATGCCGCAGGGGGCGCGATGGCGCTGGCCTCACGGC
>NZ_JAELTP010001116.1 GCF_016428915.1 Pandoraea sp. ASV26 | reverse complement strand
CCCCCCCCCCCCCCCCCCCCCCCCCCCCCCCCCCCCCCCCCCCCCCCCCCCCCTTTTCAAGCAGAAGACGGCATACGCGATACACAATATCGTCTCGTGGGCTCGGAGATGTGTATAAGAGACAGGTGCCGCACTGCGCGCGGCGATATCGGAAGATGACAAAAGGCTGCGACCCACGGCGCCACCCGCGATATCGCGCGCAGCCGTCGCCGTTTGGTCCCTGCCGGAAATCCCGTGATGAACTGCCCACA
>NZ_JAELTP010001115.1 GCF_016428915.1 Pandoraea sp. ASV26 | reverse complement strand
CGCCGAAGGCCTGCCGCAGCACTTCAACGGTGTGGTGCGTGCGCTGGGTGAGACGCGTCCGGGCTGGAAGGTTCTGCGCGTGCTGGGCAACCTCCTCAAGCTGCAAGGCTTCGAGCAGGACACGGCCTGTCTCTTATACACATCTCCGAGCCCACGAGACGATATTGTGTATCGCGTATGCCGTCTTCTGCTTGAAAAGGGGGGGGGGGGGGGGGGGGGGGGGGGGGGGGGGGGGGGGGGGGGGGGGGGGG
>NZ_JAELTP010000137.1 GCF_016428915.1 Pandoraea sp. ASV26 | reverse complement strand
TGCCAAAGGTTGAGCCCAGGACATTTGGCAGGTTCTATGAGATCAGAACTTACGAGTTGAAAACGGGCGGGCTTGCGCCGACCATCGACGCCTGGGAGAAGGCTATCAGTCCTGCCAAAGCCTACACTGATCACCTGGTTGTAAATATGTACGCCCTTGATGGCCGGCCACGCATCACACACATATGGGGATTCGCCAGTCTTGAGGAGAGAATGGCGTTAAGGGCGCGTCACTACGCTGAAAAGCTCTGGCCGCCTAAGGGAGGTCCTCAGCAGATAGAGAACGCAACATCGACCATTTGCATAACTGAACCTTGGTCGCCGCTGCAGTAAAAGCGTGACCACCCGCTCGATGTGGCAAGGATTTATGCGACGGGTGCTAGCCGAAACAAAGGTCGAAGCTCGGTTCACGGAGCATGATCTTCGTGCCAAGTGCGCCAGCGATGCTGAGACGCTTGAGCATGCCCAAACACTTCTCGCGCATGCCGATAGCCGCCTAACCGCGAGGGTCTATCGACGCAAACCGGAGCGTGTCAAACCGCTCCGCTAAGCATCTGAAGGTTACGCATGTCGCATGGGAATGTGCGAAGGGCTTCCTGCGGGGAAGCCCTTCGGTTCATCTCTGGTTTTGAGTCTCGCTCCAAGACGAGGAATTCAGGCCAATACTTCCAATCCATGCTTCTCTATGACTTGAAGGAGTTTCGCGGCCGCCCCGCTGGGCTTCTTTGTGCCCGCCTCCCACTTTTGAACTGTCGACGGACTGGTGTTGAGATATGCCGCGAGCACACCTTGGCTCACGTGAACGCTCTTACGAATCTTGATGATCGCAGTCTTCGTGTATTCAGGCACCGGGGGTACACACAATTCTTCGTACTCGCGCATCGTGCGCTTACTGATACCGCCAGCGGCATGCATATCTTTAGCAATCTCGTGAATCGCCGCTAGCGGATCAGACTCATCGATGGCAAAACGGCGTTTCGATCTTTGTTCAGAGACTTTATACATCGCGGTTCTCGCCTTAGCGGCCGTTTTTCGGTTTGGCTTGGTCACAGCCTTGGATGCAACAGTAGATTTAGTCATTTTTGCAAATCTCCACTAGTGCGCCCGACCTAAGCATTTCCTCGAATGCCTTCGCAGGCAATTTCTTGAAGTCTTTCGCGAGCTTCTTAAAGCCCGTCAAAGTCTTCGGCCCAACATTCTTTTCGTCTTGCTTGTCGAACAGGTAGGCAAAAATTATCCATACCTCCTCCTTCTCGACGAAGAGCGCTCGGAAGTCTCCATTGCGAAGCCGCGCTTTTACAACCCCCGCGCCCAATGGATCGCCCCCCACTCCTTTGCTGGCCCACGCCCTTGCTACTTTGCGTAGCTGATCGTTCGCTATTCCAGCAGTCCTCGCGTCTCCCGCAAACTTCCGTGTTGCAAAGATCCGGATTCTCTCTTGACCGGTCTCGGTCGCTTGATTTTTCGCTACAGGCATCTGGTCAGGTTGTGCGTATTATGACCGAAAACTGTAGCACCGGGTGCTATAGATCGCAATTTATCACCAATCTGCGGACAGCCGCAGGCCGACGCTTTGATCTCTGTTTTCACGCAGCGGATCTCTAGGCGAGCGGCAACACAAGGGGCTGAAGCAGAATCAGGCGTTATCGAGCGCTACCGACGCTGCCCAATGGCGCGCGGAAGAGTTGCCGAGAAGGTAGGGGGAACAAGGGTGGGGATGCTGACTCGAATCGAAGCATTCGGTCAAACTGGTTACGTGACTTTCCCGCACATATGCGAGAACGAAGTGGAGACGCTACCGCGCACTCATGCACCTCTTCTTTTGAGAGTCCGAGCCCATCAGACCACCCCGCTAGGGCGTCCGAATAGTAAACATCCGCCCTATAGTAAAACGCAAAAGGGCTCCCTTGTGGGGAGCCCTTTAAACATCTGTGGCGGAGAGAGGGGGGATCCAGGTTTACATCTAAAAATCTCCCAACCTTCCTGTGCATTTTTCAAGCTCTACACATCGTTGTGAAGTAGCGTTGTGTAGGGCTCTCATCCTACCATGCTCGTCATCCAAGCTTGTTCCCGCCCCTACGTCAGCCAACAGAAACGCGCCCGGCACAGCTAAGAAGCTGCCCGGGCGCGCGGGGTGCGCGGCATCCGTGTCGCACCTGACCATGTTGCCTCTGCGATTCTGGACCTCACAACCAGTGGGATACATGCGACGACCGACGACGCGTTCCGCACGGTGCGCTGGATTGGCGCGACGAGACTGGTTCGTGGTGCGCGGCGTCAGTCCAGACCGCGCCCATATCCTATCCATAGACCACCGCGTCTTTTGCGGCGGCCTCTTTCACATCATCAAACCTATTTCATAACTGTATAGCTGAGTTGTCTCGAATGACATCAGCTTTTCAATATCGTCAAGCGTCCAGCCTAGTTTTTTGCAATTCGCGCGTCAGCTTCGTGCGGAACGCTGGTGTGCAAACGAAAACGACCCTTGCCAGACGACCAGCCGAGCCGAACAAACGTGACCCATCTGGGCTATTGGTATCACGGCGCACCAGTGTCAACCAGACCATGAGCTTGGCAAAGTCGTTCCCGTTTCGGCGGCTTTTTTCGACCTCGACCCACCAAATTTTTCTGCCGGAACGCAATAACACATCGGGCTTCTTGCCGCCCATTCCGGCCGGGCCACCGAGCCATCTATCGCATGCGATTTCGCGCTCCGTTGACACGCGGAGTCCGTCCACAAACCCTCGGATAACAACCTGATTGGCAAGGTCGCGGTGCTGAAAATGCGCCGCGCTAAAGCCGCGAATCAAATCCTTACCGCTTGAGGCTGGGACGCCAATCTGCCGTAAACGGCGTGCACCAGCTTCTGCGAGCGCGTAGATAACCCGGCCACCGGGCGCAGATGCTCGAAGCACTTCGTCCTTCAGCAGTAGACGGCGGACGGTACGCTGCGCCATACGCAGCCCGGATGCCGTGACCGTTGCTGGCTAAAAACTGGGAGCCTGCGCCGGAACATTCGCACGCGTTGACCAAAACAATGCAGCCAGCGACCGGGCAGTCAGCCAGCCAAAGCGAGATAGAGCCCGCAAAAGGCTTATCTCATTTGCTGCGGCCCGGATGCGCCCGTCAGGGGCTGGAGCGTGGTTTGCTGTCGTGTGTTCCATGCTGAGTATAGGCAGCAGACCACGCATGATTACTTATTCATCACCGTACCAGTCGAACGATGACGACCACGGATGATGATAGCTACCAGTGCCAAACGGATTACCTGCTACGTCCGTGCCAGTAATACCGCCGACCATCGGCAGCCCAGTCGCTGGGTTTACCAAATCACTCATTTCGTGCTCCTTGTTTGCTGCGTTGTCGGATGTGTAGATTCCGATTCCCCCTGCCATTCCGGCATAGGCGACAGAGGCGGTGTGGTTTGCGTTGCCGTCTTGCGTGAGTTCGTCATCCCCGGCGAAAACAGACACCCTGCCGAGAGCGCCGCAAGGGCGTATTCGCAAGCTGCACGCGGAGCGCAGCCAAAGGCGAGCACCGAACAGGTGAGAAATCGCACGGAGTGCCGCAGGCCCTTGCGGCGCTCTCGGCAGGGTGTAGGTTCGCCACGGTGGGATAACGGATTCACGCAAGACGGCAAAGCACCGCCTCTAGCGCTGAAGCTGAGGTCACGGCCATCGGCTGTGACTTCTGCATGCGCATCGCGCATGCGTGGAATGCAAGCTGAAGGCACGCAGTTGCCGAGGAAGCGGTAACGTAGGGGGGCCACATTCCGGCGAAGTCGGGATGTGGGGCGTGGGCGTTCAGCCCACAGCCCGAGTCGCCGCACCTGCTCCCAAGCAGGTCGACGGTTCGCCGGAGGGTGCCAGTCTCACGCTGATGTCCCAACATCAGAGACCGGCCGACCGGTCGCTAGTGGGGCTGGGAGGCGCAGCCTCGCGCACCGCATGGCATGCGGGCATCCTGCTTGAGTGAAACGAAGTGGAATCGAAGGCGTAGCCGGAGCCTGATGCGCGTCCAGCGTGTCAGGTCAAGCGGGATGCCCGCACGCAGTGCGGTGCGCCCTTGTTCTTTCGGGCACATCCTGCGTTCAGCGGGATGAATCGCCGTCCCCGGCGTCCAGCCGGGGTTCAAGGCGATGGTGGACGAGCTTGGAGTCCTGTTAAATGCAGGACTCCAAGCTATTTGCCGGTTTGCATCCCCCGTTCATACCCCTGTGTATTGGAGTACGAATGGGAAGCCGGCAAGGTTCACTGCGTCAGCATGCCTGTGACGCTGCTCAACGTCGTCAACGACCGGCGTCTGTCCAGCGTCCATCGGGGCTGACGCGCGCCCGTCCGAGTGCCGCTAACGTCTCCAGCAACGTTGGTAGGCGGTCACGCCACCGACCACGCCCGCTGAAGTGGGCGGCCACGGCATCATGATCCAGGCCCGTGCCAGCTTGTGCCAGCACATCAGCGACTGCTTTGATTTGCTCAGTAAGGCCAGCGGGCCACGGCCTAGTAACTAGACTTCGTGTTTTAACAGACTCAGCATCATGAATATCCTCATCAACGCTGCTCTCGGTGCCAACTTCAATGGCTATCTGGGCGCCCTGACTTTGGCGTCGCTGAAATTCAGGCCGTAACCAGCGAACCGTACCGGAAGCTTCCTCAGCTGTACGCTTGTTGTTGAGTCTCACGAGGCGTTCCAACAGCGTGTCGGTATCCGCAGGCAAGCGCAGGTCGTCACAGCCGTAGGCTTGCAGCACAGCCGAGTCCAGTTCGTTATGCAGGCTGGCAAGTACACCTACCAGTCCATGGTGGTGAACAATCTTCTCCTTGCTCGTCAAAGGTGCGCCGCTGCGCAGTTTTTCAAGCACGTTATAGATTGTCGTTAAGGTCAAATCGTCGTGCTCAGCCTGCCGTGCTTTCCGATGGTTATCGATTTGTTCGCCGAGGCGTCGAATGCTGTCAGCCAACAAAGATGTCAAGCCGGTATCAATGTCGGGGAATGGGAAAGATTCAAAACACTTTGACTTGTTGTACCTAGGGTCGTTTCCGACACCAAGGCGACCTCCCGCAGCTAAGGCCCAGCTCACATGAACCCGACTCGAGAGCACGCCGAGGTGTAATGCATCGGGCAGCGCGAACATAACCGTTGTACTGTCACATATGTCCTGCTCATCAACAAAAACAAACGTCCGGTGTTTCGCAGTCAACGATGTTGCAATTGCCCGCCCGCAGCCAGCCAAAGCTGGGCGGAAGGCGCTTCTAGTCCTGCTGAATAACCACCATTTTTCGCGCTGGCTTTCTACAGGGTTGTGGTCCCGCTCCGGCTTTACGTTGTCGTAGACCCACTGATAAATAGCCGGGTACTGCTCGCGCAATTCGTAGGCATCAAGGCCATAGAGGTCAATCGCGAAGGAATCGCTCCTTCGCTGCGTAATGTCTGACCCAGTGAGTAAAGGACGAATGCGAGCTTGTTTAGTTCCGAAATATGGGTCGAACGCCTCAGCATTGTGTCGTTCAACCCGAAAGCCCTTCCCGGTGAGCTGATAACCAACGCAGCTCACCTCGCCGTTGGAGCGGAGCGCAGGCGCTGCGGCCACATCGATGCCAATCGTCAGACTCGGAGTAATGAGGCCAACGCGCTCCTGTAACTCCACCTGAATCTCACCGTCCTCGAACGGCTTTTCCGATATGACATTAAGCAGTCGACCATCTTTTATGCCAATTTGACCAACCGTCATCGCGACACGCACGGCTGCACCGTCAGAACTGTTCACCCACGGATGGTCTGGGATAGCGAAAGAAAGGCGCAAATCCTGCCCCAACCACCTATCAAGTACGGCCCGGTTGAAGGTTTGACGCAGACTATTGGTCGTAATGAGGCCAAAGCGCTCCGCTTTGCCGCTACTGACAAGCCGCGCGGCCTTATCCCACCAATACATCACAAAGTCGGCATTATCTGGCACGTCGGGGTGAACACTGCGTATGGCATCCAGATAGCCGTCGCCTAAAGCTTGCCGAATGGTGCGCGCGCCCATGTATGGTGGATTTCCCACGATAAAGTCGGCCTCTGGCCATTCAGTTTGACATGGGTTCACATAGCGCCACTGCACGACTTGGGCTGACTCGTCCGGGAACTCCTGCCCGGTCACGGGGTGGGGCTTCATTGTCACACCATCCCATCGGGTCATCACCTGTCCACTGGCATCAACAACATGCTCGCGCCGGTCGTATCCCAAGACGGCATCACGATGTTCAATATTGCCGTAATCGTGCACCACGGGTTCAGCGACGGCGCTGTTGCCGTTCGTGCGAATGTGCCATTGCAAGTAACCAATCCACAGCACGAGCTCGGCGAGTGTCGCCGCGCGCTCGTTCAGTTCGATGCCCAGCAATTGCCGCAGCGTTACGGTCTCGCGGCCAAGGTCGAGCGCGGTTTGCGTGTCGCCGAGCGTGGCAAGCTGGTTAAGAACTTCGCCCTCTAGGCGCTTCAGGTGCTCCAACGTGACGTAGAGGAAGTTGCCGCTACCACAGGCGGGGTCGAGCACACGCAACGTGCATAGCCTGTGCAGGAAGTCTCTCACCTGCTGCCGGGCGTCGTTCCACTTGGCCCGCACGGTTGCGTTGTGCTTGTTCAGCGCGGTGAAGTCCTTTTGGGTCTTGACTTCGGGCGGGTGTGCCTCCAACTCCGCGGCCTCGTGCGCCAGCAATAGGGCCGCTGCCTGTGCGTCGGCCCATTCGGCTCGCAGCGGCCCAATCACGGTCGGCACGACTAGCCTTTCGACATACGCACGCGGCGTGTAGTGCGCCCCAAGTGCATGCCGCTCGGTCGGGTCCAACGCCCGTTCCAGAAGCGTGCCGAAGATGGCCGGCTCCACTTCACGCCAGTTGGCCTTCGCAGCCAGAATGAGCAGGTCGATATGCTCGCTTGTCATGGGCAGGCTGTAGGCGTCGGCGCTGGCTCCCTTGAACAACTTGCCGTTGAACCGTAGCACGCGCTTGACCAAGGCAGCCGTGAAGCCGCCCTTGTCCATGTCGGACCAGAGGATTCGCAGCATTTGCTGGAGGGTGGCCGGGTCGTCACGGTGCTGCTTCAGCAGCCCATGAAACGAGCCGTCGGGCAACAGGCCGACGTCCTCGGCGAACATGCTAAACAGACAACGAGACAGGTGGGCAGCAACGTCGTGCGATGCATGCCCGGCCTGTTCCAGTGAACGCGCCAGCTCCGCCAATCGCTCCGATACCTCGCGCGTTACCTTGGCGCTGATGCGCGCTGGGTCCAGCGCGTCGGGATTGGTCCAAATCAGGCGCAGGCGCTCGAGCTTGTCCGGGTCGGTGAAGTCGGTGAGCGCGATGCGATGGCTGCGAGGGTCTGGAAACGGAATGTACGTCCCGCCTGTGCGGCTGAACTCCGCGTACACCTCGATAACGGTACCGACGTCAACCACTAGCACGAACGGCGGTCGGCCATCGGCGACTGGCAAGGCTCTGGCGTATGCTTCACCCTGACTTCGCGCTCGCAAAAGGCCGTCATCGAACCCCTTGGTATGCGTGCCGGTCTTTAGCTTTTTGGCCTCCAGTACGAAGTGACCCCGGAGATAGCAGTCGATGCGGCCAGAACTGCTGGAGCCGTCGCCGTGCATGAAAGTCACGGGTCGCTCAAACATGTAGTCCTGCGCCGGGGTCGGATGCGGCTTTGGAACCTCAAGTAGCTCACAAAGCTCCATCACGAACGACTGGGCGGTTGCCAGCTCGCTTGCCGTTACTCCCTGCCAACGCTCAATGAATGCGCTGGCTTTTGTATTTTGGTCCATCGCGTGGTTTCCGCTGGCCTGCTATTTGTATTGAGATAGCTTGCGATAATATCGTTTTATGTGGGGATGGTCATTGCTCCGCTCGTACCAGAGTGGCTAAGCCAGATACCGAAACGGCTTAGCCGGGTTCGCCTCGCTCGGTACAAGGGATGCGTCCCGCCTATTGGCGCTGCTACCTGTTAGGGCTTCACTTACCACTCTGCACGTCACTTGCCATCTGCGTTCAACCATGCGGCAACAGTCGGATGAGACACGCCAATCTGTGAGGCTATCGCGCGATTCGACAGGCCTTGCAGCGCAAGAACTAGAGCGGCGGAGCGTTGCTCTTCGGAAGCGGCACGGCATGCTGTACCAGAAGCGACGCCGCCGCGCCGACCACGTTCGGCCTGAACAGCCCGGAAACCGGCTGGCGTCGTATTTCTCCATGTCCACCGGCCGACGCTACGACCGACACTCATGACCTCGCTAGCCCCCAGCGGGTCGGAAAACGTGTTGAGCGCCAACGCCTGCCGGATGCAAGCCTCACGCCACCGCTCTTCACCTCCTGGGCCCCAATAGCTGCGAATGGCCCGTACTGCCCACGCCAGCAATGTCTCGAAGAGGTCGCAGTTACGGCTGTAGCCCTCTGGCTTCAGGCGGCGCGGCAATGCCGTCGGCAAATCGACGTATTCGGCCAGCAGGCCGAGTTCGTACGTCGGAAAGTTGGCAGGTTCCCACAGCTTCCAGCGGTCGTTTAGGGGGGGGTCGCGAGTGGCCCATTGAACGCCCCGTCAGCGCGCAAGCGCGTCATGTATGCATGCTCAATCGCCGCCAGATAGCGCTGCGGGTGCTTTCGGGCGGCGTCGGTCAAGCAAACGGGTGCTGAGAGCGCGTAGCCGATATGCGCGTGCCCGTTTTCTGGATTGGTCGCGACATATGTTGGTGGCGGCAAATCTGCGTCGGCCCACGCGCTCGCGGCGCCTGGACGGTCGATGTCAAAAATGAGCCAGCATGCCATCGCTGGGTTGCTCATTTGGACCGGCCAGCCTTTTATAGACATCTTCAAGCCATAATTTACGGCAACCGAGGAGGTCAATATGAGTGGCAAGCGGTATACGGATGAGTTCAAGATCGAGGCAGTTAAACAAGTGACCGAGCGCGGTCATTCGGTGAAGGATGTGGCACAGCGACTAGGCATCACCACACACAGTCTGTATGCGTGGAAGTTGAAGTTCGGTCAGCCCGATATCGTGCGGCAGACAGAGCTGGATCAAAGCGCCGAGGTTCGGCGATTGAAGGCTGAACTCAAGCGCGTGACCGAGGAGCGCGACATTCTAAAAAAAGCCGCCGCGTACTTTGCAAAGGGGTGACAGCAAGGTACGCATTCATGCGATCCCATATCGGTGAGTTCTGTCTGAAGTCGATGTGCCGGATACTTGGCGTGCATCGCAGCGGCTATTACGTGTGGCAGCGCCAGGCGGTCGGTGCTCGTAAGCGCGAGGATGATCGATTGCTCAGCCTGATCAAGCACTCTTGGTTGGCAAGTGGCGGTGTCTATGGCTATCGCAAGATTACGGTGGATCTGCGTGAGTCGGGCGAGACGTGTAGCCGTCACCGTGTCCATCGGCTCATGAAGGGAGAAGGTCTGCGAGCTGAGGTGGGCTACGGCAGCAAGCCACGTTATCGCGGCGGCCCTGTCGGCGTGGTTTCCAACTTGCTGAACAGAGGGTTCACACCGACTGCCCCCAACCGGGTCTGGGTGACGGACATCACATACATCCGGACCTACGAGGGCTGGCTATATCTGGCGGCCGTAATGGACCTGTACTCACGCCAGATCGTCGGCTGGGCTGTGCGCTCGACTATGACCAGCGATTTGGTTCTACAAGCGTTGTTAGCGGCCGTCTGGAAACGGAAACCGGGACCCGGCGTCATGGTGCATTCGGATCAGGGAAGTCAGTTCACTAGCGATGACTGGCAATCATTTCTGAAGGCGCACCACATGGTGCCGAGCATGAGTCGTCGTGGTAATTGCCTCGATAACGCCGTGGCCGAGAGCTTCTTCAGCGCCCTGAAAAAGGAGCGGATCAAACGATGTATCTACCCGAGTCGAGCAACCGCCACCTCGGACTTGTTCGGTTACATCGAAATGTTTTATAACCCAGTTCGTCGGCATGGTTCCGCTGGCGATCTTTCACCGATTGAGTTTGAGCGGCGCTACGCGCAAAACGGCTCGTGAGTGTCTATGAAACTCTGGCCGATCCACAGAGTGGCCGCTTTGTCGTCGGTTCTCTCGAGCGAGACCCTTAATTGGGGGGCAATCGCGCTTCACATGGTGCTGTCAATTGTTAGCGTAGGAGCCCCGCTCTGGTTCGCGTGGATCGCGACAAAGCAAATTCAGCAACGCTTCAAACTCGCAGAAGACTATGCGTTCAAAGCGTCTGTCGCAAAGGCGTACGAG
>NZ_JAELTP010001114.1 GCF_016428915.1 Pandoraea sp. ASV26 | reverse complement strand
CCCCCCCCCCCCCCCCCCCCCCCCCCCCCCCCCCCCCCCCCCCCCCCCCCCCCTTTTCAAGCAGAAGACGGCATACGCGATACACAATATCGTCTCGTGGGCTCGGAGATGTGTATAAGAGACAGGACCAGAACATGGCCGATCTGCGCGCGCAGGTGGCGGCGAATCAGAAGGGCGTGGAGGAACTGCGCCGCATGGTGAGCGACTTCGGGCGCGACGTCGTGCTCGCCTACATGCGGCACGTGCAAGACA
>NZ_JAELTP010001113.1 GCF_016428915.1 Pandoraea sp. ASV26 | reverse complement strand
CTGCCGATGCCCGCCGACGCCAATGCCCATGGCGACGTGTTCGGCGGCTGGATCATGTCGCAGGTCGACATCGCCGGCTCGATCCCCGCCGCGCAGCGCGCCAACGGTCGCGTGGCGACCATTGCCGCTGTCTCTTATACACATCTCCGAGCCCACGAGACGATATTGTGTATCGCGTATGCCGTCTTCTGCTTGAAAAGGGGGGGGGGGGGGGGGGGGGGGGGGGGGGGGGGGGGGGGGGGGGGGGGGGGG
>NZ_JAELTP010000136.1 GCF_016428915.1 Pandoraea sp. ASV26 | reverse complement strand
GGGCATAGGCTCGCCCGCGAGCGCCTTGAGCAACGTGCTCTTGCCCGCGCCATTGCGGCCCAGCAGGATGAGCAACTCGCCGGGACGGATGTCGAGCGACAACCCGTCGAGCACGGGCGAGTCGGCGTGATCGTTGTGAGCAATGGTGAGGTCGTGTGCACTGAGCATGGCGATGTCCTGTGTCGTCGGTCCGGTTCCGTTCCCGTTACAGCCCGAACTGTCCGCGGCGTCGCCACAGCAGCATGAGGAAGAACGGGGCGCCGAGCAATGCGGTAAGAATGCCCAGCGGCAACTCGGCCGGCGCCACCCACGTACGCGCGACGAGATCGGCGAGCAACGTCAGGATCGCGCCGAAGATGGCCGCCGCCGGCAGCACGGCACGCGGGTCGGGACCCACCACCAGACGCACGATATGCGGCGCGATCAGGCCGATGAAACCGATCATGCCGCTCGAAGCCACCAGCGCGCCGACGCAAAGCGCGCACGCCACCATCACACGACGCTTGACCGCCTGCACGGCAACGCCGAGGTGCAGCGCCTCCGCTTCGCCCAGCAACAACGCGTTGAGCGAGCGGCACTGCGTGGCAAGGGCGACGACACCGAGTGCAACGGGCCACACGATCACGGCGAGCATCGACCATTGGGCGCCGCCGAGACTGCCGAGCGTCCAGAACGTGAGCGTGCGCAGTTGCGTGTCGTTGGCGAGGTAGGTGAGCAGACCGATGGCCGCGCCGGTGACGGCATTGATGGCGATGCCCGCGAGCAACAGCAAGGGCAGGGCGAGACGCCCGCGTCCTGCCGCCAGCCGGTAGACGAGCGCCGTGACGCCGAGCGCACCGGCGAACGCCGCCACAGGCAGCAGCCACAGCCCGAGCGACGCTGCGAGCGCCGCCGGCAGCATGACACCGCCGAGCACGATCACACCCGCGGCGCCCAGCGCGGCCCCGCTAGCCACGCCGATCAGGCCGGGGTCGGCGAGCGGATTGCGAAAGAGGGCTTGCAACGCAGCACCGGCTGCGCCGAAGCCTGCGCCGACCAAAATGCCGAGCACGATGCGCGGCAGCCGGATCTGCAACATGACGTTGCGCGCCTGGTCCTGGGCGAAGTCGCCCGTGGCGCCACGGAACAACGCGAAGATGGCTTCGCCGGGCGCAATGCGATAGGCCCCGCCGCAAAGGGCGGCAAGCACGGCGACAGCCAGCAACCCGACGAGCACCGTCGTGACGAGCCATCGCGGCGGGCGACGTCGCGTTGCGCCGGTTTGACCCGATGGGGTCGCGGTGGCTGACGCGCGTGACGTCTCAGACCGGCTGGGCGGCAACGACTTCGGAATCGGAGGAGCGGCTGACATGTCTTCGTTCACTGGCGAAAGGCGGGTTTCTGGATGGCCCCGGCGCGCGCCCCGCATTCGCGGCAGGCATTGCGCCGGGACACATTCACACGGTGTGCACGCGTTGCGCGAGATCGGCCACCGCCTGCGGCAGACGCGGACCGAAGCCGAGCAGATACAACGCGTCGAAGCTCACCACGCGTTTGGCGCGTCCGGCGGGGGTGTTCGCCAGCCCGGGTTGTGCGAGCAGCGTTGCGGCGGGATCCGCGGGCGACGGGCCGGTCGTGGTCGTGAGCAGCACGTCGGGCTGCGCCGCGACTGCCGCTTCGGCCGTGAGCGGCCGATACCCGTTGAAGCCGCGCAGCGCGTTCTCGGCACAGGCAAAGCCGAGCATGGCGTCGGCGGCGGTGTCCTGCCCCGCGACCATCACCTGATTGCCCGTATGACCGAGGATGAACAGCACGCGCGGGCGTCGCTGAATGCCATAGCGCTGCTCGATCTGGTCACGAATGCGCAGCCAGTCCGACGTGAAGCGATCCGTCAGGCGAGTTCCTTCCGTGCGCATCTTCAGCGCGGCGGCGACGTCGCGAATGTTCTCGCGCACCAACTCGGCGGTGTAGCCGTGTGTGAAGCGCTTGACGGGAACCCCCGCCGCCGCGATTTGCGACAGCACGTTGGGCGGCCCCGCTTCTGCGCCTGCGAGCAGCAGGTCGGGATGCAGCGAGAGCACGCCTTCGGCCGACAGAGCGCGCAGATAGCCGATCTTGGGCAGCTTGGCGGCCGCTTCCGGATAGAGACTCGTCAGATCGTTGGCGATCACGCGGTCCTGCGCACCGAGCGCGTAGACGATCTCGGTGAGCGCGCCGCCGGCGACCACAACGCGCTTCGGCCCGTCGTTGCTGTCCTTGAGGGGCGCAGCGGGCGCGGCTGCCGTCGCCGCATTCGCGAGCGCAGTGGGCACCAGCGTGCCCAGCCACGCGCCTGCGGCCATCGCGGCGCCCCCGGTCAGCCATGCGCGACGCGAGACGCCACGCGCGTCGAATGGCCCGTTCACGCTGAAGCCCCCGCGACCCCGTCTTGCGAACCTGCGGCAGCCTCCACGCGCACCAGCGTCTCACGCCAGTCCTGACGCTCGGCCTGACCCGGCTTGCGCTCGCCGAAGAACATGGCGATGACCATGCCCGAGGCGTCGAGCAGTTCGAGCGACGAGACAATGCCGTCGGACGTCGGCTTGCGCACGACCCACGCCGTGTCGACGAGGTCTTCGCGCAGATGCAGATTGAAGCCCGGATCGAGCACGTTGACCCACGGACCCATCACGCGAATGGTCTTCACCGGGCCGGTGTGGATCTGGATCATGCCGGCATTGCCGACGAACACCATGATCGGCAGGTCGGTGCGTGCGGCGTCGTCGAGCAGCGTGCGCACCGATGCGGCCGGCACGCGCTGCGCGTGGCCCTCGGGCGCCAGACGCAGCGCTTGTGCGCGCGATACACCGTGACGCTTGAGCAGTTCGAAGAATTGGTGCGTGTCGGTCATGGCCAGCCAGTCGCGCTGGAAGGCCGCTACGTCGATATCGGCGTCGGGCGTTTCGGCCTTCGGCGCCTCGGCGGCGACGACGTGTTCGCCGGGCGTCTGGTCATCGGCGCGAAAGCGTGCGACCAGCGCTTCGAACGCGGCCACGTCGCTGTGATCGCGCAGGAACATCTTGTGCACGGCGGTGCCGGCCTTGTCGAAGAACTGGAGCGAGCGGCGCGGGCCGTTTTCCGACGGCGTCTCGACGGCGTAACCGAAGGCCCACTGGTGATAGAAGATGCGCAGGTCGAGGTCTTTGCCCAGACCGAGGCCGATGGTGCCCGTGTGCGAGAGCTTCTCGTACTGACCGTCTTTTTCGTGCACGGCGGCGTTGTTGCGCGTGAGCGCCATGACCCGGCCCAGCGCCGGCAGCGCTTCGACGATCTCGGTGAATTCGGGGCGCAGACGCACCACGTGCTCACCGACGAAAGCCGCGACGGTCTCGCCTTCGGACACCCCCAGTGCCGCAGCGGCGTCGCGATCGCGCAGTTTCTGTTCGGTCTTCACACGTTGGAATTCGCTGCGCAGACGGGTGACGTCGGCGAGCGCAGGGAATGCCGGGCGGGCGGCGGAGGTAGCGTTTTGAGCGTTCATCATAGCGAGTCCTTGGGTGCGTGTTTGCTGGCAGTGGCTGGCATGCGCCGGCGGGCGTCGAACCGTCAACGATCGAAGTGCGGGCGCGCCGGCGCGGTTCTGACAATCGATCCGGGGGATCAGTACTGAAGCTTCAGGCTCACAGCCACGCTGCGACCCGGTGCCGAATACGCGTCCTTGACGGTCGAGTTTTCGGCAATGTTGCGCACGTCCGACCAGTTCCAGTACTTGCGGTCGAACACGTTGTAGACACCCGCGTAGAGCGTCGCGTTCTTGTTGATGTGGTACCCGCCCGAGAGGTCGAGCACGATCGACGACGGCGGTGCCCAGCAGTTCTGGTTCTGCTGCGTACCCGACGTACAGGTCTTGGCGATCTGGCTTTGCGACTTCGCGGCCTGGAACAGCAGGTCGGCTTGTGCGAACCACTTGTTGTTCGGCTCGTAGCGCACGCCGAGCACCATCGAGAACGGGTTGACGGTGTTGAGCGGCTGGCTGGCCGCGCCGTTGTCTTCCGTCGTGCCGTGCGTGTAGGCCATGGCGGTGCGCAGCGTCACACCGCCCTTGAGCGCCCACGTGGCGCGGCCTTCCCAGCCCTGAATGCGGGCGCGGCTGAAGTTCACGTACTGATAGATCAGCGGATCGCTCGGGCGGCCCGAGCCACTGATGTTCTGCTGCGAGATGAAGTTGCGGTAGTTGCCCGCAAAGACCGCCGTGCTGTAAGTCACCGGGCCGAGCGTGGTGGCGAGACGTCCGCGCAGACCCAGCTCGAACGTGTCGCTCGTCTCGGGCTTGAGGTTCGGATTCGCGATCGACATGTAGCCGAAGATCGGATTCGAGAAGCCGTTGTTGACCTGATCCGGCGTTGGCGTGCGGAAGCCGCGGGCGTATTGCACGTACGGAATCAGCGACGGTGCGATCTCGTACATGATCGCCAGACGCGGCGAGAACGCGGAATCGTTCGACGATGTCGGCTGGGTGCGTGCGCCCGAACTCGTCTGCGAAACGTACAGCGGATCGTTCTGCTTCGGCGAGAGCCAGTAGGCGTCGTAGCGGATGCCCGGCGTGACGGTGAGCGCGCCGTAGCGGATCTCGTCCTGCAAATACGCACCGAAGAGCGTGTAGTCGGTGTCCGGGAATGCCTTGTTCGGGAACGACTCGCCCATGCCCGGTACGGTGCCGTTGCGATAGCTGGTGATGTACGCGAGGCTCGCGTCGGTGCCGTACACGAGCTTGTGCGTGAGCGGGCCGGTGGCGAAATGGCTCTCCGCTTGCAGCGAGCCGCCGACGGTGCGCTCCTTGTACGTGTTGTCACGCGTGCGGTCGCCCGCCGTGCGCTTCTCGTACGCGTACTGACTGTTCTTCGCATCCTGGAAGTACAGCAGCGCGTGGGCGTTCTGGATGTAGGCCTGCGAGGCGTCGTTGAAGTCGTAGTCGAGGCTGACGCGATTACGCTCGAGCCGGTCGCTCGTGTTCAGGCCCAGTGTCGTCGGCGGATTGACGGCCGAGAGCACGTTCGAGTCCACGCGCCGGCGCACGGTCTCGCCCGTGAGCTTGAACGTGGAGCTGGGCGTGGCCTTGAAGACCAGCTTGCCGAGCACGGAGTCGCCGTTGCTGTCCTGCGGGTTGGCTGTCGTGCGCGACGTGCTGGCGGAGTTGTTCGTGCCCTTGCTGTCGAGTTCGTGGCCCTTGTTGCCGTCGACGATCACCATGCCCTGCCACTGTTCGCCACCCCACGCGGCCTGCGCGGTGGTGCCGAAGCTGCGATCCATCGAGTTGTAGTACGGACGCAGCGAGAAGTAGGTCGACTTGCCGAACACGTCGAGCAGGTCTTGCGGATCTTTGGTGAGGAAGTTGACGACGCCGGTCAGGCCGTCGCTGCCGTACAGCGACGACGCCGGACCGCGCAGGATTTCGATGCGGCGCAGCAGGTCCATGCTCATGTAGTCGCCGCGTCCGGCTTCGAGCGGGCCGAACGAGTAGGAGGAAGGCATGCGGATGCCGTCCTCGAAGAGCGCCACGCGGTTGCCTTCAAGACCCCGGATGTTGATGCTCGAATTGCCGTCGCGACCGCCGCCGGCAGCCGCCGATGCGGGACGATACGGCGCGCGGCGCACGGTAACGCCCGGCTCGTAGCGCAGCGCTTCCTTGATGTCCTGCGCTTGCTGTTCTTCGAGATCCTGATCGGTAATGACCGAAATGGACGCCGGTGTGCGTTCCGCTTCGGTGGGTGTGCGCGTTGCCGTCACGTTCACCTCACGCAGGTTGGCTTCGGCGAGCTGCAACGGTGCGTTGGGCGATACCTGCGCGAGCTGGAGAGTCTGGGCCGGTTTGACCGGCTGAGCCGAACCATCGGCCGGGGCCTGTTGCGCAAAGGCGGCAGGCAACCAGAACGCGGCAAGCACCGCACCTGCAAGCGGGTGCAGACGCCGACGTGGCTCGCATGCCTGGTGGCGCTGCGAGTCTTCGGCTCGGTGTGCTGCGCCACGGATGGCGCTGATCGAACCGTTGGCGCCGTAATCCCGGCGCATGGACATGACAAAGGCGCGGCCCCCGCCGCTCGACGACTGCTTCACTGCTGGCTCCCAGTGCAGAAAACCCCGTTGCTGGCTGGCAAGCGCTCGTGGCAATCGACGTGTAAGCAGCGTCGTGATCGACGCTGAAGAACACGCAGGCAGGCGCGGCTGGCGAAAAATCTCGTGCCACCCGGCCGCGGATGTTCGGCCTTGGGACGAAGAACTTAAATGAGAATCATTTGCATTTTTAACGGAGATCGACGGACACGTCAAGAGGCGATGTCGTGCAATGTCAACAAATGGGAAGGTACCGAAAGGGCGGCGTCAGATCGGCAGACTCGTATCGAACTTGATTTCGCGCAGCACGACGCTCGTTCTCACGTTGGCCACGGCGGGCAGACGGAAGATGTGCTCGTGCAGGAATGCGTCGTAGGCCTTGATGTCCGGGGCCACGATTTTCAGGATGTAGTCGGCCTCGCCCGTGGTGCTGTAGCACTCGGTCACTTCCGGGCAGGTACGGATTTCGCGCTCGAACTGTTCCGTGCCGCCTTCGGTATGGCGCGTGAGCTGCACGTGAGCCAGCGCGCAGACATGCAGGCCGAGCTTTTCGCGATCGAGCAGCACCGTGTAGCGCTGGATCACGCCGCTTTGCTCCATGTCCTTGATGCGCCGCCAGCAGGGCGTGGCCGACAGGCCCACATTTTCGGAGAGTTCCTGCGCCGAGCGGCGCGAGTCGATCTGCAATAGACGCAGAATCTGACGGGCAAAATTATCGAGTAATTCCATTTCCCAAAACCGCCTTTTTCGAAATGAACGTTTCTAATTGTGCGCCAGAAGGAGTGAAATAGTAAAAATCTTTCTCCTGCCTCCCCATACACTGCTTGCATACCGACGCGTGCCCGCGCTATGTGGCCAGTGTGTTGAGACGAACAGAACAAATGCCCCCGAAACAAGGCCGACGCCCGCTCACCTTCGTGCGGCGCGGGTCGCGGGGATCAGGAGATACCCAATGAATGCCCCCATGCGCGCCGCGCTCGCGACGCCGACGGCCAGCCCCCTGGCCCATCCCGATTACCAGCTCTCCGACGCGCTCACGGCCAGTCGCGGTCAGATTTTCCTGACCGGCACGCAGGCACTCGTGCGCATCCTTCTCATGCAGCGTCAACTCGACGCCGCGCGCGGCCTGAACACGGCGGGCTTCATCAGCGGGTATCGCGGCTCGCCGCTCGGCGGCGTTGACCAGCAGTTGTGGAAGGCCAAGAAGCTGCTCGACGCGGCCAACGTCAAGTTCCTGCCGGCGATCAACGAAGAGCTTGGCGGCACTGCCGTCATGGGCACGCAGCGTGTGGAAGCCGATCCCGAGCGTACCGTCGAGGGCGTGTTCGGCATGTGGTACGGCAAGGGTCCGGGCGTGGACCGCGCGGGCGACGCGCTCAAGCATGGCAATGCGTATGGCGCCTCGCGCCACGGCGGGGTGCTGGTGGTGGCGGGTGACGATCACGGTTGCGTGTCGTCGTCGATGCCGCATCAGAGCGACTTCACGATGATGTCGTGGAGCATGCCCGTGCTCAATCCGGCCGACATCGGCGAACTCGTCGAATTCGGTCTCTACGGCTACGCCCTGTCGCGCTTCTCCGGCGCGTGGGCGGGCCTCAAGGCGATCTCCGAGACGGTGGAATCGCGCGGTACCGTCGATCTCGACAAGATTCGCACCGACTGGGCCGAGCCGCTCGATTACGTTGCGCCGGCCGGCGGCCTGCACAACCGCTGGCCCGATCTGCCGAGCCTCGCGCTGGAGGCGCGTCTGGCCGACAAGCTCGACGCGGTGCGCGCGTTCTCCCGCGTGAACAGCATCGACAAGTGGATTGCCCCTAGCCCCGAGGCCGACATCGGCATCGTGACGTGCGGCAAGGCGCATCTCGACCTGATGGAGACGCTGCGTCGTCTGGACATCACCGTCGACGATCTCGCGGCCGCTGGCGTGCGCATCTACAAGGTGGGTCTGTCGTTCCCGCTCGACCTGTCGCGTCTGGACACCTTCGTCGCGGGCCTGAAGGAAATTCTCGTGATCGAGGAGAAGGGCCCGGTCGTCGAGCAACAGGTCAAGCAATACCTCTACAACCGCACGACGGGCACGCGTCCGATCGTGCTCGGCAAGACCGACGCCGACGGCCGTGCACTGCTCTCCGCGCTTGGCGAACTGCGTCCGTCGCGCGTGTTGCCGGTGTTCGCCGAGTGGCTGGCGAAGCATCGTCCGGCGCTCGATCGTCGTGAGCGCGTGGTCGATCTGGTCGCGCACGAGATCCTGTCGAACGCGGCCGACGGCGTGCGTCGCGTGCCGTACTTCTGTTCGGGCTGTCCGCACAACACGTCGACGAAAGTGCCCGAAGGCTCCATCGCGCAGGCCGGTATCGGCTGTCACTTCATGGCGTCGTGGATGGACCGCGACACCACGGGCCTGATCCAGATGGGGGGCGAAGGGGTCGACTGGGCGGCGCATTCGCACTTCACCAAACGCCCGCACGTCTTCCAGAATCTGGGCGACGGCACGTACTTCCACTCGGGCCTGCTCGCCATCCGTCAGGCAGTGGCGTCGAAGGCGAACATCACCTACAAGATTCTCTACAACGATGCCGTGGCGATGACGGGCGGCCAGCCGGTCGATGGCTCGATTTCGGTGCCGCAGATCGCGCGTCAGGTCGAAGCCGAGGGCATCGCGAAGCTCGTCGTGGTGAGCGACGAGCCCGAGAAGTACATCGGTCACGAAGGCCAATTCCCCAAGGACACCACGTTCCATCACCGCAGCGAACTCGACGCCGTGCAGCGCGAACTGCGCGAGATTCCCGGCACAACCGTGCTCATCTACGACCAGACGTGTGCGGCCGAGAAGCGTCGCCGTCGCAAGAAAAACGAATTCCCGAATCCGGATCGCCGTCTGTTCATCAACGAAGCCGTTTGCGAAGGTTGCGGCGACTGCGGTGTGGCCTCGAACTGCCTGTCGGTCGAGCCGGTGGAAACGGCACTCGGACGCAAGCGTCGCATCGATCAATCGTCGTGCAACAAGGACTTCTCCTGCGTGAACGGCTTCTGTCCGAGCTTCGTGTCGGTCAAGGGCGCGCAGTTGAAGAAGGCCCTCGCCGCCGCGTTCGATCAGGCGGCTTTTGAGGGACGTCTGAACGCGCTGCCGCAACCGGCCGCCCTCGCGGGCGATGCGCCGTTCGACATCATGGTCACGGGCGTGGGCGGCACCGGTGTGGTGACGATCGGCGCGCTCATCACGATGGCGGCGCACCTCGAAGGCAAGAGCGCTTCGGTGCTCGACTTCATGGGCTTCGCACAGAAGGGCGGCGCCGTGCTGTCGTTCGTGCGTTTCGCCAACACGCCGCAGGCGCTCAATCAGGTGCGCATCGACACCCAGCAGGCCGACGTGCTGCTCGCGTGCGACATGGTCGTGGGTGCGAGCGCCGATGCGCTGCAAACCGTGCGGCGTGACCGCACGCGTGTGGTCGTCAACACGCACGCGATTCCGAACGCGACGTTCGTGCAGAATCCCGACGCGAATCTGCATGCCGACGCGCTGCTCGCAAAGATGCGTCACGCCGCAGGCAACGCCAAGCTCGACGCCTGCGACGCGCAGGCGCTCGCGCAGCGTTTCCTCGGCGACACGATGGGCGCGAACATCATCATGCTCGGCTTCGCATGGCAGTTGGGTCTGGTGCCGGTGTCGCTGCACGCGCTGCAACGTGCCATCGAACTGAACAACGTGGCGGTGCCGATGAACCAACTGGCGCTGGCGATCGGCCGGCTGGCGGCGGGCGATCCGGCTGCGTTGACCGACACGACGGCCAAGGCGGCCCATGCCCCCGTCCACGCGCCGGTGGCCGACGACATGACCTTCGATGCGCTTGTCGCCCATCGTGTGGATCTGCTCACGCAGTACCAGAACGCGGCGTACGCCGCGCAGTTCGCGAGCTTCGTGAAGCAGGTGGCCGATGCGGAAACGCGTGTGTCGGGCGCGCCGGGACGTCTGTCGCGTGCCGTCGCGCAGCAACTGTCGCGTCTGATGGCTTACAAGGACGAGTACGAAGTGGCACGTCTGTACGCGCACACGGCGTTTGCCGACGCGTTGGGCGAGGCCTTCGAAGGCAAGCCGGGCAGCGACTTCCGCCTCGAGTTCCATATGGCCCCGCCGCTCATTGCCCGCGGCAAGCACGGTGCCGTGCCCAAGAAGGTGACGATCGGGCCGTGGC
>NZ_JAELTP010001112.1 GCF_016428915.1 Pandoraea sp. ASV26 | reverse complement strand
CCCCCCCCCCCCCCCCCCCCCCCCCCCCCCCCCCCCCCCCCCCCCCCCCCCCCTTTTTCAAGCAGAAGACGGCATACGCGATACACAATATCGTCTCGTGGGCTCGGAGATGTGTATAAGAGACAGGGCGACGACGCCACGCGTTTGGCCGCTTCGTCGAGCGTCGGACGGCCGTCCGCGCGCTTGGCAACCTCATCCGTCCCCCCTGTGGCTTCCACCGCTCCCGCCGCCGCCAATGCCTGCGCGCCGGAC
>NZ_JAELTP010001111.1 GCF_016428915.1 Pandoraea sp. ASV26 | reverse complement strand
CCCCCCCCCCCCCCCCCCCCCCCCCCCCCCCCCCCCCCCCCCCCCCCCCCCCCTTTTCAAGCAGAAGACGGCATACGCGATACACAATATCGTCTCGTGGGCTCGGAGATGTGTATAAGAGACAGCCCCTGTGCCGTGAGCGACGTGACGAACTCGAGAAATGCCCGCGTCTTTGCGGGCGGGTGGTGGCGCGACGGATGGTAGGCGTAGAGCGGAAAGCGTTCGTCGGGCCAGTCGGGAAAGAGCTCGACC
>NZ_JAELTP010000135.1 GCF_016428915.1 Pandoraea sp. ASV26 | reverse complement strand
GTCGCACACCGAGCCGCCAAGGCGGCAGAAGGCGGCGCCGAAGCTCACCCGGGTTCGGGTACTGGCTTCGAAGAACAGATTGCCGAGCACGGCGCCTTCGAGCACGCGCGAAATCTTCTGGCGGCGCGCAATCGGCTGCATGATGTCGGCCACGTGGAACAGTTCTTCGAGCGAGTCGCGCGAGAACTGATCGACCGAAATCAGATGCGGCTTGCCGTCGAGACCGATGCGTTCGCGCAACGGTTTGTGTGCGCTTTGCGTAGATTCCGCAGACGGCGCTTCGCGACCGAGGATTTCGCCGACGAATTTCTCCACGATGCTCGGCATCGTGCGATATTCGCTGGAATCTTCGGGCAGCAGCCAGGTGTCGAGGGCACGCCGGCGCACGCCGATACGCTCGGCGAAGCTGTCGCGGGTCATGTTCAGGCGGCGCATCGCGTCGCGCAGGAAAGTCTGCTGTGCACTCATGGTCGGGTCGGCAGGAATGTGTACGCGATGCGTATAATAGGCGTCGATTCGTTGTTTGTCCAGCAAAAGACGTGCCCCGCGCGGGGCCGCGCCAGCCGGGCGTTTCCGGCATTTCCGGCGTATTGCCGTACGGGTATGGAAAACCTTCTCCGCAAGCTTGATCTCACTTCTTTGCGCCTTTTTGTGGCGGTCTGCCAGGAGCGGAGCATGGCGCGTGCCGCCGAGCGCGAATTCATCGCGCCCTCGGCCATCAGCCGGCGCATTGCCGATATCGAGGCGATTGTCGGCCTTCCCCTGATTCAGCGTCATCAGCGCGGCATTACCGTCACGCCGGTCGGCGAGACGGTGCGTCGGTATGCCGAGCGCATTCTCGGCACCATCGAATCGCTCGGCGCCGAGCTGTCGCAGTTCCACGAAGGTGCGCGCGGCAGCGTGCGCATTGCGGCGAACCTGTCGGCCATTGTCCAGTTCCTGCCGGAGGATCTCGCCGCCTTCGGTCGCGTGTTTTCTGCGGTGGACGTCGAACTCGACGAGCAGCACAGCAACGAAGTACTCCAGCGCGTGGGCGAGCGGGCCGTGGATGTAGGCATATGCAACGCCGTCGAGGGCATCGAAGCCTTCACGATGGTGCCGTATCGCCGCGACCGGCTTGCCGTGATTTTGCCGGCGGGCCATCCGCTGGCGGCGCGCACGGGCGAGATCCCGTTCTCGGCCTGTGTCGGCGAGACGCTCGTAGGTCTTCAAGGCAACAGCGCGCTCACGCAGTTGCTGCGTCAGCAGGCGAGTGCAGCGGGGGCGTCGCTGCGCATCAAGATCCGCGTGTCCAGTCTCGACGCCCTGTGCCGCATGGCCCACGCCGGCCTCGGCATCGCCGTGGTGCCCGAGCAGGTCGGCCAATTGTATGTAGGCAAGCTCGACGTGGTCGTGCGCCCGCTCACCGACGAATGGGCGTATCGCCAGCTCTGGCTCGTGTTCCCGTCGCGTGAGCAGTTGAGCGCCACGGCATCGGCCGTCGTGAATTTCCTCGCGCAGGGGTTAGGGCAAGGGCAGGACGCGCCGGCCTTGTAAGCGGGCAAGCCCGGCGTGCCAGTGCTCAATGCTCAGCCAAGGGGCGCGAGCGTCACTTCGCGAACCGTCAAGCCGGGCTTGCCGAGACGGCACGGCAGGCGATGGGGCAGGCCGCTATGCTGTCTTCCGGAGGTAATTGCCGCATGGAAGACACCATTCGTTTCGATGGCCGCATACTGTTTCTGTCAGACGACCCGGCCATCGTGCGCCGTCAGTTGGCAGGCGAGTCCATCACCCGCGCCGAGGCCGGCGCATTGCGCGATAACGTCTCGACCGACGAGATCACGCCCGTGACCGTCATGCTCACCTACGATGAACGGCTCGGACGCTACCCCTACGTCGGTTTCAGAGCGGGAAACGAAACGCCCATCGGCGAACACGACGTGCGTCGCGGCGGTTTTCAGATCACGGTCGCGGGCAAGCGCTACGGTAAAGGCTCCTCGCGAGAGTCGAGCCCGCTCGCGGAGCTGTCGGCCGGCATCCGGCTGATCGTCGCCGAGAGCTTCGAGCGCATCTACCAGCAGAACTGCGACAACATCGGCATTCTGACGAGCACCGACTTCGGCGTGCTCGAGCGCATTCTCGCCGGAGAAGCCATCCCGATCACCGAATTCCTCAAGGGACGTGACGCCCTCACGCAGCAAATCATTCGCAGCGGCGGACTGCTCGCGTTCAGCAAGTTTGCCGATTGGCCCGCACCTGCCGCGCATACCACGCATACCGCATCCATCGACTCACCGAATGCGCCCGCGACGCCGCCGCGCACGCTCGTCGAGAAGATCATGGCGCGGCGCCTGCATCCGGCCACGCCCGGCATGAAGCACGGCGACGGCGTGTTCGTGCGCGTGGACTGGCGCTTCTCGCACGACTACTTCACGGGCATGTGCGCGCATCTGATGCATCGCGCGTTCGGCGAGCCGGCAGCGCTGCACGACCCGGCCCGCATCATCGCGTTTCAGGATCATCTGGTGCTGGCCGCACAAAGCCACCCGCACGTCACGCAGGGGCTGCTGCCCGGCGTGGCGAATCTGACGAGCGGGCACCGCGATTTCGTGTCGCGTTATCCGGTGCTCGCGCATGGCGCACTGACGAGCAAGGCGGGCGATGGCGCACATGGCGCACATGATGCGCATGGCGCCGACGGCATCTGTCACGCGCTGATGGCCGAGCGCTATGCGTTGCCCGGACAAATCGTGATCGGTACCGACTCGCACACGCCGCACGCCGGTGCGCTCGGCTGTCTGGCGTTTGGCGCCGGCGCGACCGACATTGCGAATAGCTGGGTCACCGGTTATGTGCGCTGCAAGGTGCCGCAGACGCTGCGCATCGAGATCGAGGGCGTGCTGGCCCCCGGCGTGACGGCCAAGGATGTCGTGCTCCATCTGCTGCGGCTCGACGCGATTCGCAGCGGCGACGCCATTGGCCTCGTCTTCGAATATGCGGGCAGCGCCGTGCAGGCGATGTCGGTCGACGAACGCGCAACGCTCACCAATATGGTCGCCGAGTTGGGGGGCTTCACCGGCATTGTGGCGCCGGACGAGAAAACGCTCGCCTTCCTGAAGACGCGACGGGGTGTCGACTTCGTGATCGAGCCGTGGATGACGAGCGACGCCGGTGCCAGTTATCGCGATGTGATCCGCATCGATGCCGCGTCGCTCACGCCGATGCTGGCGCGTCCTGGCGACCCCGGCAATGGCGTGGCGCTCGCGGAGCTGACGTGCGCCGTGCCCATCGATATCGCATACGGCGGCTCGTGTACGGCGGGCAAGCGCGATGACTTCGACGCGTATCACGACGTGCTCGCCTGGGGCGTTGCGCACGGTCTTCGCGTTGCACAGGGCCGTTCGCTGTTCTTGCAATTCGGCACCATGGACGTGCGTGCCTACTGTGAAGCGCAGGGGTATCTCGAGACGTTCGAGGCGGCCGGCGTGACGCTCATCATGCCGGGCTGCGGCGCGTGTGCGAACTGCGGGCCGGGACAGTCGACGTCCGCCGGGCAGGTCACGATCAGCGCGATCAACCGCAATTTCCCGGGGCGTTCCGGGCCGGGCAGTGTCTGGCTCGCGAGCCCCTACACGGTAGCGGCGAGCGCATTGGCGGGACGCATCGTCAGCTTCGACGAGTTGAAAGCAACCGTCACCGCTGCGGTGTCCTAGGGCGTGCGCAAGCCGGGCTCGGAGGGTTAAGAGCGCGTAGACAGGACTGCGACGGCGATGCTGCGAGATGTTGGCGATCCGGCGCGGCATGCTGCGTCGGGTGCGGTTTGTCGTCATGCCGTGCTGTCATTGAAGGGTGTCGCAATTTTTCGCAGTGCGTGGCAAAGGTGACAGGTGCGGTGTCATTCGTGGCACAATTTCGGCCCCGTGCCTGTCGATTCATGAGGTATCCGACGTACCGGCCACCGCTGGCGAATGCCCGCAGGTCGCTTGCGATGCGTTGGCGAATGAGCTGTTCGGCCATGACCGAACCGGCCCGGAGACGATTTCCATGCCATCCCCCGACGTTTCAATGCCTTCCATGCCTTCTCCTCGTCAGGCCGCGCAAGCGCACGCTGCGGCAACCCGCCTGAGCGCCGGCGACATTTCCGCCCGTCTCGACCGCCTGCCACCGACCCGCACCGTCTGGAAACTGGTGGTGCTGCTCAGTCTCGGTTTCTTCTTCGAACTCTACGACCTGCTCTACACGGGCTACATCGCGCCCGGGCTGGTCAAAAGCGGCATTCTGACGCCCACGACACCGGGCCTGTTCGGCACGACCGGCGTGGCCAGTTTCATTGCCGCACTCTTCGCCGGACTCTTCATCGGCACCATCGCGTGCGGTTTTCTCGCCGACCGGTTCGGGCGTCGCGCCGTGTTCACCGGTTCGTTGCTCTGGTACACGGTGGCGAACGTCATCATGGCGTTTCAGGAGACGGCCACGGGCGTGAACTTCTGGCGCTTCGTGGTGGGCCTCGGCATCGGCGTGGAGCTGGTGACGATCGGCACCTACATCGCCGAACTCGTGCCCAAGCAGATTCGCGGCCGGGCGTTCGCGTGCGAACAGGCCGTCGGCTTCACCGCCGTGCCGGTTGTCGCACTGCTCGCCTACGGGCTCGTGCCGCGTGAATTCCTCGGTCTGGAAGGCTGGCGCTGGGTGGTGCTCATCGGCGCGCATGGCGCGGTGTTCGTCTGGTGGATTCGCCGGGCGTTGCCGGAGAGCCCGCGCTGGCTCGCGCAGAAGGGGCGCCTCGACGAGGCGGATCGTGTGCTGCGCGAGCTCGAAGCGAAGGTCGCCCGCGAATACGGCAAACCGCTGCCGCCGCCGGGCGAGCCGGAGCCGGTGATGCCCAGGAGCGCGTTTCGCGATATGTGGGTGCCGCCCTATCGCAAGCGCGCGATCATGATGATTCTGTTCAACATCTTCCAGACGGTCGGCTTCTACGGCTTCGCCAACTGGGTGCCGACGCTGCTCATCAAGCAGGGCGTGACCGTGACGACGAGCCTGGGGTATTCGAGCGTGATCGCGCTGGCCGCACCCGTCGGCCCGCTGATCGGGCTGTGGATGGCCGACAAGGTCGAGCGCAAGCACGCCATCGTGTGGACGGCCGGTATCGCGATCGTGTGCGGTCTGGTGTTCTCGCAGGTCACGTCGTCGTTCCTGCTCATCGCCATGGGGATCGGCCTCACGCTCGCGAACAACATCATGTCGTACAGCTATCACGCGTATCAGACGGAACTGTTCCCCACGGGCATTCGGGCGCGCGCCGTCGGTTTCGTCTATTCGTGGAGCCGTTTCTCGGCGATCTTCACCGCGTTCCTGATCGCCGCCGTGTTGCGTAATTTCGGTGTGACCGGCGTGTTCGTGTTCATCTCGTGCGCCATGCTCGTCGTCATGCTCTCGATCGGCCTGATGGGCCCGCGCACGCGTGACATCGCACTGGAGAAGATTTCGCAGTAAGGTACATGAGCCCATGGCCGCACGCTGATGCGGCCATCCCCCCCTGCAATCCCGCACTCCCTTCCCGGAGATTTCGATCATGACGGACCTGAAAACCGAAGCGGCCTACGAGGCCAATGCCGTTCGTTACAGCGAAGACTGGCTCAACCAGCCGCCGCCCGACGACATGTACGCCTTGCTGATGCGTCATTTCATCCCCGGCGGACGCACGGTCGATGTGGGTTGCGGCAACGGGCGCGACGCGGCGTGGCTGGCGCAGCAAGGGTTCGACGTCGTCGGCTACGACAATTCGCCGGCGCTCGTTGCGCTGGCGCGTCAATCGTTCCCCTGGGTGACGTTTCACGTTGGCCGGCTCCCGCTGCTCGAAGACGTGACGGCGCAGTTCGACAACGTGATCTGCGAGACGGTGCTGATGCACCTGCCGGCGAACGAAGTGCCGCAGGCCGCCGACCGGCTCTGGACGCTCGTGCGTCCGGGCGGCGTGCTCTACGTGTCGTGGCGCGTGACCGAGGGCGAGGACCTTCGCCATGAGGACGGACGCCTCTACAGCGCCTTCTCCCCCGATGTCGTGCGCGCAGCCCTTCACGACGGTGTGGTGCTGCACGAGGAAGACGTCACGAGCGCCAGCTCGGGCAAGCGCGTGTGCCGTCTGATCGTGCGACGCCCGGCCTGACGCCGGGCATCTCGTCAAGCGTTCGGCAGCGCTTCAGAGCAGTTCGATCTCGGGCAGCGTGAGCAGACTCGTCTCGCGCATGAGCGAGACGAATTCGCCGATGTACGGACGCGCCGTGATCGCCGGCAGCGTCGCCGCCCAGAGTTCGGCCGTCAGCCCCTGTGGCGTGATCGGACGCGCACTCACATAGCGTCGTTCCAGATAGCCGGTCACGGCCCACAGCGGCAGCGCGGCCAACCCGCGGCGGCTGGCGACCAGTTGCAGAATCGCCACCGTCAACTCCGTGGTCCGGCGCGTCGGCTCGATACCCGCGGGGCGCAGCACCTGACGCACGATGTCGAGCATGTCGTCGGGCACCGGGTAGGTGATGAGTGTCTCGTCGCGAAAGTCCTCCGCGTCGAGATGCGACTTGCCCGTGAGCGGGTGGTCGTTCGCCATGAGCGCCATCATCTGGAAGCGGAACAGCGGATGGAAGTCGACCGCTTCGCCTTCCTCATGCTCAGAAATGATCGCCAGATCGGCGCGATCCTGATGCAGCAATCCGATAGGGTCGGCGTGAAAGCCCGACACGATATCGAGCTCCACTTCCGGCCAGCGATTGCGAAAGGCGTCCATGGCCGGCATCAGCCAATCGAAACACGTGTGACATTCGACCGCGATGCGCAGCGTGCCCTGCGTGCCTTGCGCAAGCCGGGTGAGGTCGCGACCCGCGTCGTCGACCGCCGGCACGACTTCCTCGGCCAGGGCGAGCAGGCGCTTGCCCGCAGGCGTGAAGACCAGCGGCGACGACTTGCGCACGAACAGCGGCAAGCCATAGAAATCTTCCAGCGCCTTGATCTGATGCGACAGCGCCGACTGCGTCAAATGCAGCCACAACGCCGCGCGCGAAACGCTGCCGGTGTCGCGCAGCGCGAGCAACGTCTGAAGGTGACGAAGTTCGATGGGAGTGCGTTGCATGAATTTTTTTAATGATAAATGGCAAAAACTTTCGTTTGAATAATACATGTGTGGCCGGGATACTGCCAGTCTTGGCGGACATCGTCCGCAGACAACGACTTTGCAGTCACGCAAGCTCCCGGAAGGACAACGCTCATGGCTCAGGCCCACGTACTTGGATTGCCGCGCATTGGTGCGCAGCGTGAACTCAAATTCGCCGTCGAGGCTTTCTGGCGCGGCGAGATGACCGTCCAGGCGTTGCAGGACACCGGCCGGCGCATTCGTGCGGCCAACCGTCTGGCGCAACGCGAGGCAGGGCTCGACTGGATTACCGTGGGGGACTTCCATTGGTACGACCAGGTGCTCTCCACGCTGGCGCTCGTCGGCGGGCTGCCCGAGCGCTTCGGTGCAGCGCCTGCCGCACTCACGCTGGCGGACTACTTCGCCGCGGCGCGCGGTACTGCTCAACAAGGCGCCCGGCAAAGCGCGATGGAAATGACGAAGTGGTTCGACACGAACTACCACTATCTCGTGCCGGAATACTCACCGCAGACGCGCTTTGGCAGAGGCACGGAGTGGTTGTTCGACGAGGTGGCGGAAGCGCTGGCCGAGGGCGAGAACGTCAAGGCGGTGCTGCTCGGGCCGCTCTCGCTGCTGTATCTCGGCAAGGAGAAGGGCGGTCTCACGGACCGTCTGTCGTTGCTGCCCGAACTGCTGACGCAATACGAGCGAGTGCTGGCGCGTCTGAAGACGCAGGGTGTGACGTGGGTGCAGATCGACGAGCCGATTCTCGCGCTCGACCTGCCCGGCCTGTGGCGTGACGCCTTCGCCCCCGTGTATCGGCGTCTCGCGCCCGTCGCGCCGTCGTTGCTGCTCGCCACGTACTTTGGCGATGTGAGCGAACACGCGGCCTTGCTCGCGGCGCTGCCCGTGGCCGGGGTGCATCTTGACGGCGTGCGTGCGCCGAAGCAACTCGAAACGTTTGCGGCGCAATGGCCGAAGGACAAGGTGCTGTCGGCGGGTGTCGTCGATGGACGTAACGTCTGGCGTTGCGACCTGACCCGCGCCCGCGCGCTCCTCATGTCGCTGGCCGAGACGCTCGGGGACCGTCTGTGGGTGGCGTCGAGCTGCTCGTTGATGCACTGCCCGGTCGATCTGGCGAGCGAGACACGCGCGGACAAGGAAGTGCGCACGTGGCTCGCGTTTGCCGTGCAGAAGCTGGGCGAAGTGGCACTGCTGCGTCGTTCGCTCGACACTGCCGAATTCGCCAGGGCCGACGTGCGTGCCGCCTTCGTCGCCGATGCGACCGCGCAGGCGGCGCGCCGCACGTCGCCGCGTATTCACAACAGCGTGGTGCAGAAGCGTCTGGCGGCGCTCACCGAGGCCGACGCCCGCCGGGCTTCCGACTACCCGGCGCGTGCCCGCGCGCAGCGCGCATGGCTCAAGCTGCCCGCACTGCCCACGACGACCATCGGGTCGTTCCCGCAGACGGCAGCCATTCGTGCGGCGCGCGCCGACTTCAAGCGTCGTGCCATGTCGCATCTGGACTATCTGGAGACGATGCGCGCCCAGATTCGTCTGGCCATCGAGAAGCAGGAAGCCTATGGGCTCGACGTGCTCGTGCATGGCGAGGCCGAGCGCAACGACATGGTCGAGTACTTTGGCGACCTGCTGTGGGGCTTCATGATTACCGAGCATGGCTGGGTGCAGAGCTATGGCTCGCGTTGCGTGAAGCCGCCGGTGATCTACGGCGACGTGTACCTGCCCGAACCGATGACCGTCACGTGGAGCGCCTACGCGCAGCAACTGACCGACAAGCCGGTCAAGGGCATGCTCACGGGACCGGTCACGATGCTGCAATGGTCGTTCGCGCGCGACGATCAACCGCGTGAGCTCACGGCATTGCAGATCGCGCTGGCGTTGCGCGAGGAAGTCGCCGCGCTGGAAAAGGCGGGCGTGCGGGTGATTCAGATCGACGAACCCGCGCTGCGCGAGGGACTGCCGCTGCGTAAAGGCGAGTGGCCGTCGTATCTCGAGTGGGCCGTGCGCGCGTTTCGCGTGTGCTCGTCAGGAGTGGCGGACGATACGCAGATCCACACGCATATGTGCTATTCGGAGTTCCACGACATTCTGCCGTCGATTGCTGCGCTCGACGCCGACGTGATCTCCATCGAGACCACGCGCTCCGACATGGAACTGCTGGGCGCCTTCGAAGCCTTCGAGTATCCGAACGAGATCGGCCCGGGCGTGTACGACATTCACTCGCCGCGCGTGCCGTCGCAGGCGGAAATGGAACGTCTGATCGAGGCGGCGCTCGCGCGCATTCCGGCCGAGCGCCTGTGGATCAATCCGGACTGCGGGTTGAAGACGCGCGACTGGGCGCAGGTCGATGGCGCGTTGACCCACATGGTCGCGGCGGCCAAAGCCGTGCGTCAGCGTCTCGCGGTGGCTGCGATGCGAGTGCAGGCGGCCTGAGGTCACACGTACGCATGGGTTGGCGCGCAGGGCGCTGACGGCAAAACGCCACCGATACCTTGGCGCATCGGTGGCGTTTTGCTTTAGCGGGTCAGCGAAAGCTGGTTCAGGCGAGCGCTTTTTCGACGATCTCGCGCACGTCCTTCGACAGCGCCTTGTGATCCGCAACGCTCTGCAACGCGCGGTGCATGTGCTCGCGCAGGGACGGCGTGTACTTGCGCCAGCGGTCGAGCACCCGCGCCAGACGCGCCGCCACTTGCGGGTTGAGCGCGTCGAGCGCGAGCACCTGCTCGGCCCAGAACTGATAGCCGGAACCGTCGGCCGCGTGGAACTGCGCGGGGTTGCCGGCGCAGAAGCTGAAAATCAGCGAGCGCGCGCGGTTCGGGTTCTTCAGCGTGAAGGCCGGGTGGCTCATGAGGGCACGCACGGCGTCGATCACGCAATGGCTGCCGTCGCCGCGCTGCATGGCTTGCAGTGCGAACCACTTGTCGATCGCGAGCGGCTCGTGCTCGAAGCGTTGGTAGAAGTCTTCCAGCGCCTCGGCGGCATGGTTCTGCCCGTGGGCGGCGTCTCCCTCGCGCGCGGCGCCACCGCGTTGCACGAGCGCCGTGAGCGCGGCGAAACGGTCCGTCATGTTGTCGGCCGTGTCGTATTGCGTGCGGGCGGTTTGCGCCACGCCGGCGTCCGAGAGTTCCATCAGATACGACAGCGCCAGGTTCTTCAGTGCGCGCTCGCCTGCGGAAGCGGCGTCCGGACGGTACGGGCCCGGCACGCGATGGTTGTGATACGCCGCGAGCCACTCGGTGTGCAGCGACGCCGCCAGACGCTGGCGCAGATACTGACGCGCCGCATGAATGGCCGCGGGGTCGATTTCCTCCATCTGCTCGCCGAGATACGACTCGGCC
>NZ_JAELTP010001110.1 GCF_016428915.1 Pandoraea sp. ASV26 | reverse complement strand
CCCCCCCCCCCCCCCCCCCCCCCCCCCCCCCCCCCCCCCCCCCCCCCCCCCCCTTTTCAAGCAGAAGACGGCATACGCGATACACAATATCGTCTCGTGGGCTCGGAGATGTGTATAAGAGACAGGATCGACACCGCACTTGCCCGCCTGCAACCGGGCGACCTGTGCCTGATCCTCATCGATCAGGTGGACGAGGCCCTCGCCCACATCGCGCAACGCGTGGCAGAGGCCAGCGCGCACTGAACGGCAGCA
>NZ_JAELTP010001109.1 GCF_016428915.1 Pandoraea sp. ASV26 | reverse complement strand
CTGCACCCGGATACCCGCCGGCGCCGTGCCCTGCTCGTTCGCCGCGAGCCATGCATCGAGCGGCAGCACGTCTTTGCTGCGCGCCTGTGTCGTGACCGGTTCGTGTGCGCCGCGATAAGTCCAGACGCTGTCTCTTATACACATCTCCGAGCCCACGAGACGATATTGTGTATCGCGTATGCCGTCTTCTGCTTGAAAAGGGGGGGGGGGGGGGGGGGGGGGGGGGGGGGGGGGGGGGGGGGGGGGGGGGGG
>NZ_JAELTP010001108.1 GCF_016428915.1 Pandoraea sp. ASV26 | reverse complement strand
CCCCCCCCCCCCCCCCCCCCCCCCCCCCCCCCCCCCCCCCCCCCCCCCCCCCCTTTTTCAAGCAGAAGACGGCATACGCGATACACAATATCGTCTCGTGGGCTCGGAGATGTGTATAAGAGACAGGTGTAGAGCAGCTTCGGCACGGCGATCGTGCCGTCGCGCAGTCGTGCGCTCAGATGCTCGACGTTCAGGCCATCCGCATCGACGGGCACCGTCACGATGCTGGCCTGTTGCAGTCGCAACGCCTGC
>NZ_JAELTP010001107.1 GCF_016428915.1 Pandoraea sp. ASV26 | reverse complement strand
CCCCCCCCCCCCCCCCCCCCCCCCCCCCCCCCCCCCCCCCCCCCCCCCCCCCCTTTTTCAAGCAGAAGACGGCATACGCGATACACAATATCGTCTCGTGGGCTCGGAGATGTGTATAAGAGACAGGCGCAACTGCGCGAGATCGTGACGTTCGCGCAGATCACGCACAGTGGCGACAAGGCGGAACTGGCATCCGTGCCCGAGAACGCGCCGATCTGGGCGCAAGTCACGTCCACGCGGGATAACTGTCTG
>NZ_JAELTP010001106.1 GCF_016428915.1 Pandoraea sp. ASV26 | reverse complement strand
GACGACGCGCAACCGGCCCACGACGACGCCGACCTCGGCGCGCCGCAATCCCACGCCACGGGCGACGACGAGACGTTCGTCGGCCCGGACGGCGTAGCGCACCCGCGCCGCATTCGCAGCTTCGTGCCTGTCTCTTATACACATCTCCGAGCCCACGAGACGATATTGTGTATCGCGTATGCCGTCTTCTGCTTGAAAAGGGGGGGGGGGGGGGGGGGGGGGGGGGGGGGGGGGGGGGGGGGGGGGGGGGGG
>NZ_JAELTP010001105.1 GCF_016428915.1 Pandoraea sp. ASV26 | reverse complement strand
CCAGAATGCAGCGCGATGCCGGGCAGAAGGAGCCCTCTGCGGTGCACATCAACTGCTACGTAGTGCGCGGCGCGGGCCGCACGATCCTCATCGATGCGGGCGCCGGAGGGATCAAGCAGTGGGGCGGCTGTCTCTTATACACATCTCCGAGCCCACGAGACGATATTGTGTATCGCGTATGCCGTCTTCTGCTTGAAAAGGGGGGGGGGGGGGGGGGGGGGGGGGGGGGGGGGGGGGGGGGGGGGGGGGGGG
>NZ_JAELTP010000134.1 GCF_016428915.1 Pandoraea sp. ASV26 | reverse complement strand
GGCTATGGAGAGCTTCCGCAGCGCTCGGGACCCCCGCTTGACGTGCTGTATCCATTCGACGCGAAGTTCGACTGGGCCGGCCAACTGGCGGCGGTTGCGCAACAGCGCCGTAGCCTGTCCGATGGCGGCGTGCCCATTGAGTGTCTTGCGCGTAGTCATGACAAATACGTTGAAGCCGCCGAGAATTGGATGCAGAACAACAAGGGCATGATCCAAAAACGGTGGGGCGCGCAGATCAAGGAGATGGCTCGCTACTGAGCGTGGCAGAAACGTAAGCAAGCTCTCCAAGTCAAGGTCAATCAGTGAATTGGGGTTTCGAGTGAGCGAGCATGCGAACCATTTTGGCGTTGTCGATGACCCTTCTGTCCGCGTCGGTGCTAGCGCAGGCTAACAACTGCGACTGTCAGCAGTACACCGGCACATGTGAAGCGTCGATTAGCGTGGTACCGACGACATCTACCAGCGGCTCGTATGGAGCCGACTTACTCATCCGCGCGACTGCGCCCCAGTGCTCAAAAGTCGACTACTACGTCGACGGGACGCCGTACTTCACGATCCTGAGCCAGGGCAATCAAAGCGAGGATCGTATTTTTGGGCAAAAACCAATTACACGCGCCAACATCAGTTCGATTAGTTGTCGCGTGTGCCGTCAGGTGGGCGGGAGCACGTCATCTGACAGCGCACGGAATGTTGGAATTAGTTCACGCGTTACGCTATTCCGTCCCAATGGTGAGGCGGGGTCGGCTGTTGCCAATGAAATTTCGATCGATGGCAACGAGCATCGTTTCACTTCTTCGTGCGCCGCTTTCGTTGAATGGCGGAGCTGCATAGCGAGCGATCAATACCTCGATATCGTCAGTGAGGAAAGCGTTTCGGACATGGGACAAGACAGACGGTCATCCACCAAATAGATGATGTTGTCGCGAAGATCAGAATCGTATGGTCCCGAACGTAAAAATTAGACGCCGGTGATTCGTATGAAAAGGAACCCTTTGCAACGGCTTCAAATCATCGCGGTAACAGGCCTTGCCGCTATTTTGACGGGCTGCGGCCTGCCCGGGCCGACGCACAAAAGCAGCGTCCAGATCGCGTTGGATAACCGCCCCGATTGCAGCGTCTTTGGTGTTTGGGAGCACTACACTTGGTCAGGCGAATGCCAAGGGGGGTTCGCCAACGGGCAGGGTACGCTGCTCGGTTACGCTGGCTCGACGTTGATGCTTCGCTACGATGGCGAGATGAAGGCGGGTCTTCGCGACGGCGTGGGCGAAATGTGGATCAATGGCGACAAGATTAATGGCGGCCCGACCACTCGCTCCGGACGCTTTTCCCGCGGGGGTCTTTTCACCGGAGCGGAAACGAACAACTACAGCGTTCGAAATTATTCGAATGGCGAAAACTCCAGTACGACCTATATCGCCGATAAAAGTGAGTCCGCATCAGGGGTCGGTTCGATGGCGGCGAGCTTACTTGGCGCAGTGGCTCGGGGTGCAGCGGCCGGTGGTAGCAAGAATGCGGCGCAGCTTTAAGCAGTGGGCTCCGCGTTAGAGGGCACGGCAACAGCCAGTACTCCGGGACGTTCGGCTTCGGCGGTCACGAATATGGGGGTAGCTGGTGCCGATTCCAGCCCACCTGTCAATGGCTGCGCACGACTGGTTCCCGTATATAAGCCGGCCTACAACGACGCCGATATGTTCATCGAGAACACCTGCTCGTATCCAATCGTCGTTGTCGTATGCGATGTGGCGGCGACATCGCAGTCCTGCACGCACCAGTACTCGCAAGTCAAACCCAATGCCAGATATAGACTTGGCGGTGGGTTCTTGCCCAAGAGAACGTATGCATCATTTAGTTGCAAAAACCCGTTCTACCCGAACGTCCGGCTTAGCGGCGGAGCGCTGTCGGGTGAATGCACCAGTGTTTCAGCCTATTAGCCGCCGCCCAAGCCCTTTCCCACTTGGTCGAGATCACTGCTTTGAAAAGCGTATCTATCAAAGTTCTTATCTAAGCGACCAACGAAGCCCGAACACCGCCTGAAACCGGACCAACGGGAACCCGGAAACGCGCCTGCGATGGGAGTCGGTTCCAAGGCTCTCATCCCAGAATCGTACACACCGCCGAAACGCACGGATTGCCAAACTCCCCCCCCAGTAAAATGTTGGCCTGCGCGGGCGTCGTCTATTGGTAATACCCTAGCTCCCAAAGCCGCCACGGGTGATACAACGCCGCAATTCACACGGGGTTTCACCCCGCATCGTGTGCTGCCAACACTCAAGACCACGGGTCATGCAGGGTTGACGGCGATGCCAGTATTGCCGCCACTCGTCGAATCGAGAAGCGGCAGGCCTTGTCATTTGAAAAACGACAAAATGCCGCACCGATCTCTCAGTGCGGCCCAAACATCACTGCGTTAGCACAGCGACAAGTGGTTTGGATACGAGCGCCAGTGCATACGCACGTTTTCGGCGCGACCGAAGCGCATACGCGTGTACGCCCTCGGCGGCCGCGCCGGAACTGAGGCTTTCAGTGCTTCAAGTGCGTAATGCGGCTGCAATCAGGCTCTTTAGTGGGGTCGTTGGACGGCCGATCAGCCGCGCCAGAGCACCTCCATCGTCAAACAGTGCATCGCGCGAGGCAGCAACATCCGCATCCGCCAGAAGGGAAGCAAGGTCGGGCGGCAGACCGATGCCTGTCAATACATTGACATAAGCGTCCATCGCAAGATCGTTGTAGACCACGTTCTTGCCCGACTGACGAGACACCTCGGCGGCCAGTTCAGCGAGGGTGAACGCATGGTCGGCGGCTAACTCGTATGTTTTTCCTGCCTGATCGTCGGTCGTCAGTGCCACAGCTGCCGCCTCGGCGTAATCCTTGCGGGCGGCGGAAGAAAAGCGCCCGTCCTTCGCGGCCCCGACAAAGGCGCCGTGCTCCAAAGCCGCCGGCAGCGCCATCAGATGGTTCTCGGCGTACCAGCCGTTACGAAGGATGACAGCGGGAAGACCGGAGGCCGCTATGACCTCTTCCGTCTGCCGGTGCTCGATTGCAAGCCTGGCGGGCGACGTATCGGCATGTAGCATGCTCGTGTAGGCCAGCAGCGAGACACCGGCTCGCTGGGCCGCTTCGATTACGGCGCGGTGCAACGGCAGACGTCCGGAGACTTCCGTCGAAGAGATCAGCAGCAGTTTGTCGACACCGTCAAACGCCGTTGCGAGCGTTTCGGGACGCGTGTAATCGGCCTCGCGCACCAGCACGCCACGCTCAGCGAGATCGCGCGCCTTTGCCGGATTTCTGACTGCCGCGACGATATGATCGGCCGGAACGGTTGCCAACAAGGTGTCGATCACAAGGCGACCAAGCTGCCCCGTTGCTCCAGTTATTGCATACATGTTCACTCCTATTCATGAATCGGTAGAAGGAGCCATAAGTGTATAATCCAAAGTTTCTATTGGAAACCACATATCCACGAGGTACCATCATTTTCAGGTACCCGGCTGGAAGTCAGGTAACCAAATGGAAACCATCCTGGAAGGACGACGATGAGCTTGAAGATGCGAAAGAAAGTGGAGCCGCTCCCCGGCTGCCCGATGTCGAAATGCACGGCCTTACTCGGTGGCCTATGGACACCGGAGCTCATCTGGAGCTTGAGCAATGGCCCGCGTCGATTTTCGGAATTACGGCGCGACACGCCGAACATCACCGCGAAGGTGTTGAGTGGTCGCTTGCGTGAGCTTGAAGGACGAGGCGTGATCCGGCGTAACGTCATGGCAACGTCACCGCCTTCTGTGGAATACGAATTGACGCCACTAGGACAAGAACTGCTGCCAGTGATTACGGCTATCGTGGAAGTCGGCTCGCGCCTGTTGCTTCGCGACGCGGCTCGCGCGACGTGACAACACGCTCGGCGACCCTCGGCATCAGAATGGATGTCGTGTTATCTGATTCTTATAGACTTGGTACCGGGGCGGTGAAATCAGGGTGAACGAAAGCCGGCTCAGCAGAAAGAAAAGAAGCGCTGTTGCGGCGCATGATGCCGCCGGAAAATGCGCTGGTTTCAGCGTTGGCGAGGGAAACGGGCATTACCGAACAGGCGCTGTACACGTGGCGCCGGCAGGCGAAAGGACAAGGGTTGGGCGTGCCGGGCTACGGGAACCATCCCGAAGGATGGTCTTCGGATGACAAGTTTGCAGTAGCGCTGGAACCCGCGCAGCTCAATGCAACGGAGCTGACCGAGTATTGCCGTCGAAAGGGTCTTTATCCGGAACAGATATCCGCCTGGTGAGCCGCTGGCGGTTCGGCCAATGCGAATGCTACGGAGCAGGCCCGCGATCAGCGCCGCGGATGAGGCCCGTGCCTGGACGCAGAAGTTCTTGCGCTGGTACAACCATGAGCACAAACACAGCGGCTTGAAATTCGTCACGCCCGCGCAGCGCCATCACGGCGTGGCGCCGCAGTGCTTATGCAACGTGACGCCGTTGATGCAAAGGCCAGACGGCGCAATCCACGGCGTTGGTACCGATCGACGCGCAACTGGAAATTGAAGGATGAAGTCTGGCTCAATCCCGAACGCATGCAGCCGGCAGAACTACAGCAGTTTGCTTGAAGTTACACGACCACTACATTGACAACCGCCGCGGACGCCCTTGGGATCGACGTCATCGAGATTTCGACAGATTCCAGCAATCGATCTGACGCAGCGATGCCAGTCATCCGATCCGAAGTGGATACAGTTTTCACTCACGATTGCCAAATTCCGCAAACCCCGCCTAAAACGTGCGATTGCGCGGGCGTCGCATAATGGTAATACCCTAGCTTCCCAAGGCTCGAACCATAACGACGCGGCGTGAAACTCCGCGTCGTTGCGCTCCAGCTTTCATCCCGACCTCCATGATTTCTTCATGGGGCGTCACCAGAAGTGCTCCCACCGTTTTTTGTCGGCATCAGAGAATCTTCGAGCGGCTCTGCGTCACAGCATAAAATCTAGCCTGCGCTTTGCGACCATCGAATTCCGATGAGTCCTCGCTGATGAAATGCGACAGCGCCATTTCTTCATTCTCGATAAACCTCTGGCACAATCGTTTGGCATTTATCGCTCCCACGCATTGTCGAGTGCGATAAGCATCGCTCGTGCCCCGCATACACGGAGAACATCATGGTTTCCATGCCGCACTTTTCGGATGAAGTCCGCTATCTCCCTTGGGTGGGTGACGAGTACGAGCACCAGTCGGTACGTTGGCTGATCTTGGGAGAATCGAATTACGGGGTGGGGGTGCATGAACGCGACGCCGTTCGAGATCTAATTCGCGCTCACTTCAAAGAGTCCTCGGGAATTATGGACAACGGGCGGTACCGCATCTGCCGTGCGTCCGAACGGCTGTTACACGGAGATATCTCCGAAGCTGCGGCAATTCGACGTTTCTGGCAAAGGCACGCGTACTACAACTACGTTTGCGAAAGCATGCCTGAGCGCGCAGTCCGTCCCACCCCAAAGCAATTCAGAGAATCACTCCCGGCTCTCAGTGAAGTGCTATGCACGCTTCGACCGGATGTAGTTCTTGTCCTCGGAATTCAACTCTGGGGAGCACTGCCCGGAGAGCGAGACGGATGGGAGAAGGGGGACGACATCGCACAGATCGTCATGCCTCGATATCCGAAACGCATGCTCAACATATGGACTGGCAAGGCAGCTCACGGCAGCATGCAACACACCTTCAAATGCTTCCCAGTAGCGCACCCGGCCAGCCGCGGCTTCAACGCACAGGACTGGAAAGCATGGATGAGCGCGGCAAAGAGTGCGCTTCCTCTGGCAACAGTCAATCAGGAGTAGGTGGCCTAAACCCTCGCCGCCGCTTCCCATAGCTTCGGGATCTCGCGCCATTGCTCGGGGTTGAACTGGAAGCATCGTGCGCTCGGGTGCGCGGACGTGTGGATCAGCAGGTCTGGTCGGGCGGTCTGCAACAGCGGGTGCGCACGGCGCGCCGGTCCGCCGACCAGCACCACCGTGCGAAGCTTCGAGAGCAACGGGAGCAAGTGGAGAACCTCCTGGACACCCCGCCGGATTTCCGCCGCGTTGTACTTGATCGTCGAGTTCCAGCCCGGGATGACGTTCCAGAGCACGACGCGCTTGCGCTCGATGCCCGCCGACCGCATGAAGTGGAACACGTTCTCCGCAGTCGGGTCATCGTTGTTCCGGCTAATGAAGCCAGAGCCAACCTTCTTCCCGGTCGGCGATGTCATCGGTCCCGGCTTTTCCAGCAGGAAAAGCATGTCCGCCTCGACGCCTCCGTCGAGCGGATCGAAGTACTGGAACTCCGTTTCTGGCTCTTGCCGACGCAAACTCTCGACGTAAGACGTCAGCGGTGCGATGTGTGGTTCGACGAGCATCGCACGTCGACGGGTGATCTCCTCAGGGGAGCGGAGCGTGCGAGGTGCGTCACTCGGTTCGGTTGTCATCCGTGTAATCAGTCGGTGATGGTCTCGGTCGCTGAAGCCCGCATTTACTGATCTATGGCCGACGACAGAGGATTGAACATTGGAAGTATCGGATTCCAAGTGTACCGGTTACGTCGCCGTCCGGACGTTCTCTGCTATCCGGATCAACAATCGCGTCAAATAGCGACTGCCGGGCGGAACAAAGAGAAACCAACCCATAGAATCCGAATACCCGAAAAATCCCAGTAAAGTTCATCGATCATGCCGACGCTTGATCATCTAGTAGTAGGTACTCGCCCAGTCCTTCGAAAGTCCAGCCTCGGTGACGAACTGCTCGACTTCCTACCCGCTTGCTTGAGCTGGCCCATCGGTGCCGACTCGCGTCTTACAAGAGTAGGGACGTGTTTGACGGGAATCAGATGATCGAAGCAAACACAATTGAGATGGTGATGGAAGGTCTTGAAAAAGGACTCAAAATTTATGCCGAAAGCCGGAAGACGTCCAGCTAAATCGCGACGTTGATCACGAAATTGACAGCGTGGAAAGTGCAATTTCCGTCATTTGAGATTGCGCACCATGAACTTCTTCCCTCATCACCAGCGCCGCATCGACGCTCTCGCCGAGATCCTCGTCACCGGCACGCGAAATGCTTGACAACAAAACAGCTTGCCGCCCGACTTGGCAAACCCGAAGCATTCGTTCTCGACTAAGAGTCCGGAAAGTACCGGCTTAATCTCCCCGAACTCGTGGATATCGCGGACGCCCTTGGCATCGATATGATCGAACTGGTCAACCTCTACCAACAGAGAATCTGAGTCGGGCGTTCAGCTTAAACATGTGAACACGGCGTAAAGGCCAATTAGTCATCTGCTCGGGCGCGGCAAGGGCAATACTGCCCAATAGATCGATCGTGATCATCTCGGCTGAGTGATCTGCGGCATACTTCTATGTCAAAAAAAGAAACCGGGGACAAAAATGTACAAAACACTCGCGCTGCTTTCGGTCGCGGCTTGCATGTCCGCATGTTCTACGACACCGCTGCCAGTTGCTCAAACAAAATCGGTCGATCACCAGTTCGTCCTGACAGAAAAATATGCTTTGGCGAAAGAGGGGACGCAACCGATCACGGTCATCCGAAACGCAGGCTTATTTGTCGCCGGTGGAGGTTCGAGATATTTCATCTCAGTAGATGGAATTCGCGTCGCATCACTTGCTCCTGCCGAACATGTGGTGCTGAATTTGCCTAAAGGTGAACACGTGCTAGGTGTGTCGAACGGTCTTTTCCCAGCAGATGCACTTCAATCGGTTGTGGTCAATGTGCCAACCAGGGTCGCTTTGTACCGTGTCGACTCCACTAGTACTGCGCCGCTGCAACCGTCGCTCGAATAACGACGTGATCGCTCTCACGAAGCGCTCTGATACCTCTCGGAACTCGTAGTCGTTCGATCGACTCGACGCAGGATCAAACCTGAGGCATTCATCCTCGACTACGAAGCTGGTAGGTACCGTCATGATCTCCCCGAACTCGGAGATATCGCTGATGCCCTTCAGATCGACATGGCCAAGCTCGTCAAACGCTGCCAACAACCGATGTAGTTAGTTATTCGCTCGCAGGCTCTATATAGTCGAGTACGCGTTTTGCTGTTAGCGTAAACTCCCGGAAAAATATGGGTTTTCCGTTTTGAATAAACTCGGAGACAGTTGGTACTCCGTTTTCCGGCACACCCACTCGACGGAAACTGTTGAACGGAATACTCAACAGATATTCGACCGGGGCTCGAGAAAGCATCGACATCTCAAATAGCCGCCGGACCGCTGCAAAGCGTATTGAGGGGACAATCATCCTGAACGTCACCGATTCACACAGGTTAAAGTCCGCATTCGCCTCATAAAACTGAATGATCCCGTGCACGGTTTGCGGGTCACTCCTTACGCGCTGGAACAGGCCGTCGTTATTGCCATCAATATGACGGTCCGCTGACTCGGGGGTCCGTATCGACCACGAGATTGCTGCATTGCGAAGTTTTTCGGGAAGCTCATCTTGAGCATCCCACGCCAAAAATATTTCTCCCGTTGCACTTCCCCAGAGGGATTCCGCACCGTTTTCCTCTATTCCGAACGTCAGGGATTCTTTTTCCGTCACTTTCAGGAACCACGTCATTGGTCGGATCTCCCACATTAGTACGATTAAGGCGCGTCTTAACCGTTTGACTCCCTCAGCATGAGGGATAAATTACGCCGTCGCTTCCTCGCCGCGTCTCAAGACACGGCATCAAGTTTGACGGAATAAGCTATCTCGGTCGTATTGACTAGGTCGACTTGAGCGGACTCGCACCCTGCAGACGAGAGATAACGGGCTACATAATAATTATATTTTTCTCTTCTCGTTATCCCGCAGGGTGGCATAGCCTAAGGTGACCACAAGTTTTGGTCGGCGTGACCGCACGGTCTGGTACGTCCTTAGATAGATTAGCTTCAAACCCAGCCGTGAAACCCCACAGATCATGTAGTGCCAACGGTGGTCCGCTCGTTGGGTGGGATTGATTTTGGGGATGCTGCGGCGTAAAAACTGCTTTCGATAACTTAGTTTACTTGGTGCGATGCGGGGCGTTTCAGATCACGCAGCTCTTGCTGCATCGACGCCTCAACGCGACGATAATCATGCGATTTCTTGTTGATGTATATGGCTATACTTCGCAGAGCAACCCCAGGAGCGAATCCGACGCACAGGCCGAAGATCAGATATATCCATATCGAGTGCCCTAGCGACTGAAATACATGGAAGGCCATTGCCCCTCCCATGGAGGCCATCACACCCGTCGCGTACAGCATTGCAAAATGCGGGGGTTTGGAGAGTTTTTCTAGCTGTGCGGCGTACTTCTGTCTGACCAGATCCTCGTGTTGACGCAATCGCTTCGCCGCCTCAGTCTCCACTTGAGGGGCTTCGATACGCGCACTCGAAGGCCGGGCAAGGAAGGCGACGATAATAGCCAGCACCGCAGTTAAACCCCAACCTGACGCTTCGTCTCCCGCTGTCTCCAAGCGAGGTCCTAGCGACGGATCTCTCTGCATCTCAGCCTCAGCGACGCGCATCTGATCTCGAAGAACATAGATGCCATTGCAATAGCCGGCGCCGATGCAATCGGCGTATCTGCGCACACCACTCTCCGCCATCATTCGAACCATCTCTTGGCGCTCGGCCTGATATTTGGAACGCGCCGCAGCCTCGTCAAAAGTCAAAAATTTAACGCCAGCCGTCGTGATCGCGATTGCTGAGACCCCAATCGCCCCAATGAAAGTCCGTTGCCCCATTTTTCTGCTCCGCTATCAATGCGCGCATTTTCGTGAAGGTACAAGACATAGCGGAAAAAGCAAGCCCCCCTGTGTTTGATGTAACACCACATGGGCAGGGACTAAGAAAGGCCGAACACCGCGTGAAATCGGACCAAAGGGAATCGTAAAAAGCGCCTGCGATGGGAATCGATCCCAAGACTCTCACCCCAGAATCGTACACACCGACGAAACACCCAGATTGCCAAAATCCACAAACCCCGCGTAAAATGTGGGACTGCGCGGGCGTCGTATAATGGTAATACCCTAGCTTCCCAAGCTAGAGCCGTGGGTTCGATTCCCATCGCCCGCTCCACTTGGCCTTCTGGTGACCGTTTCCAGACGTCATTGCAAAGCGCCTGTTCCAGGTGCTCTCCTCGCAATACCGCTCCCCTGTCTGCTCTCGATCTGCGCTTTCTTAGAAAGCTGCGGCGCGTGTCATCGCATTTGCCTCACTGAAAACAAAACAGCTCCCCCCTACCTGCGCTCGGCCCTGGCACAAGCCCCCGAGGCAGTCTGCCCTGCTTCCTGAACCGGCTCGAATGAAGCGCCCAGCCACATCCGTGAAGCCCTGCATCACCGGTTTGGCTCGGTTTGCCAACGCACCCACCGCTCGCCTGCTGTACGGAATTGCTATTCAAGGCACTGCCCAACTGCCGCATTGGTATGCATGGCTCTCGCTCGTCGCGAGTTAAATCAGAAGATTCGCCATGTCGGATAAGAACTTGCCCGCCGTTACCAATCCGTTGCAAAGAAATCCCCAGTCCATTTCACACCTCCACTCGTTGTTTGGTTCGATCTCGCTCGCAGCGAGTTACATCAGAAGACCCGCCATGTCGGAGAAGAACTTGGCCACCGGTTCAGCCCGGCTTGCCCACGTACCCACCGTTACCAATCCGTCGCAAAGAAGTCCCCAGCCCATTTCACACCTCCACTCGTTGTTTGGTTCGATCTCGCTCGCAGCGAGTTACATCAGAAGATCCGCAATGTCGGAGAAGAACTTGGCCACCGGGGCAGCCCGGCTTGCCCACGTACCCACCGTTACCAATCCGTCGCAAAGAAGTCCCCAGCCCATTTCACACCTCCACTCGTTGTTTGGTTCGATCTCGCTCGCAGCGAGTTACATCAGAAGATCCGCAAT
>NZ_JAELTP010001104.1 GCF_016428915.1 Pandoraea sp. ASV26 | reverse complement strand
CCCCCCCCCCCCCCCCCCCCCCCCCCCCCCCCCCCCCCCCCCCCCCCCCCCCCCTTTTCAAGCAGAAGACGGCATACGCGATACACAATATCGTCTCGTGGGCTCGGAGATGTGTATAAGAGACAGAGCGTAGCGTGCGTCATGCGCTGCCGCGACTCATGCCGACGGGGGCATATTCGCTGCGCACGCGGCTTGGCGGGCTGTACGCGGTGATGAGTCTGCTCGGTCTGGCGATGACGAGCGAAATCTACA
>NZ_JAELTP010001103.1 GCF_016428915.1 Pandoraea sp. ASV26 | reverse complement strand
CCCCCCCCCCCCCCCCCCCCCCCCCCCCCCCCCCCCCCCCCCCCCCCCCCCCCTTTTCAAGCAGAAGACGGCATACGCGATACACAATATCGTCTCGTGGGCTCGGAGATGTGTATAAGAGACAGGGGCAACGGCGCGTATGTCGGCGGCAAGTACTACGTAGGCCGCCCGAGCACGCAGGACATGCTCGAAGCGCGCGGCACGCTGGCGACCGGTAATTCGACGGAACTGGCGATTGAAGCGCAGGTGGCC
>NZ_JAELTP010001102.1 GCF_016428915.1 Pandoraea sp. ASV26 | reverse complement strand
CCCCCCCCCCCCCCCCCCCCCCCCCCCCCCCCCCCCCCCCCCCCCCCCCCCCCCTTTTCAAGCAGAAGACGGCATACGCGATACACAATATCGTCTCGTGGGCTCGGAGATGTGTATAAGAGACAGACGCAGTTCCTGCCGTTTGCCACACTGGCGCTGGGTTCGGCAATGGCCGCGTTCATGTATCCGCACACGCTCACGGGGGTGTTTGCCGCCAAGGACGCCAACACCATTCGCAAGAATGCCGTGTTC
>NZ_JAELTP010000133.1 GCF_016428915.1 Pandoraea sp. ASV26 | reverse complement strand
GGCCTTGGACTGCGCGACGCCCTGCAAATGGCCGTGCCGTCGCTCGATCCTGCCCACTATCCGCGTCTGTCCGAGCGCTATCGTTTCCACTATCTGATAGGTGACAAGGAGACGGTACTGTTTCCCGGCATTCGCGAGTTGCTCGACGAATTGCGCGCGCGGGGACGTTTCCTCGCGGTGGCGACGGGCAAGTCGCGTGTCGGCCTGAACCGCGCACTTGAGGCGGCGGGCCTGATGCGGATGTTCGACGCAACCCGTTGCGCCGATGAGACATTTTCGAAGCCGCATCCGGCAATGCTTCAGGAACTGACGCGCGAACTCGGTCAGGACCTGAGCCGCACGGTCATGATCGGTGACACCACGCACGATTTGCAGATGGCGCGTAGCGCCGGCACGGCCAGCGTGGCCGTGGCTTACGGTGGCGCGCATCCTCGCGAGCAACTGGAGGCACTGGCGCCCGCGTATTGCGCGGGCAGTGTGGTCGAGCTGCGCAACTGGCTGCTGGAGCGCGTGTGAGCGAGTCTGTGCCGCTGCCGATTTGTCCCGGCGCCGCGCTCGTGGACGGCGGTCGCGGCGTTCGTTTCGAGGTGCTCGTCGGCGGTCGCCGTACCCCGGCGTTCGTGGTGCGCTACGGCGGGCATGTCTACGGCTACCTCAATCAGTGCGCGCATGTGCCGATGGAGCTCGACTGGTCGGAAGGCCAGTTCTTCGAGACGTCCGGCTTATACTTGATGTGCGCGACGCACGGCGCGACGTATGAACCCGATACCGGGCATTGCGTGGGCGGCCCGTGCCGTGGCGGGGCCTTGCAGCCGGTGCGTGTCGAAGAACGGCCGGCCAGCCCGGACGGGAGCGATGGCGTTCACACGACCGTCGTCTGGTGGCCCGATGCTTACATCGAGGCACCGGAGTCCTCGGCGCAGTGAGTGTGCTGCATTCCGTTATCAATCGCGTCGATCGCCTCTTTTGCCTTTCACCCAAGTTCTCTGGATAACGTATGGCCGACTCCCTGCCGCCCGATTCGCCCCGCTCCGAACCCGGTTTCCCGCCGCCCGGCGGGCGCGCGCCGTCAGGCGGCGGTGCCGCAGGGCGTGATCCCCATGACGTGAAGCCGTGGGAGCGCGAAATGCTGGAAAAAGTGCTGATGGCCGGCATTCGCGAGCAACGCGCTTCCCGTCGCTGGAAAATCTTCTTCCGCCTGGTGCTGCTCGCCATTCTGGCGCTCGTTGTCTGGTCGATCTTCGATTTTGACGGCGGTCCGACGTCTACCGCGTCGAGCTCGGGCAAGCACACGGCACTGGTGACGCTGAGTGGCGAAATTTCGCCCGACAGTCAGGCGAGCGCCCAGAAAATCAATGCGGCACTCGAATCGGCGTTCGAAGACTCGTCGGCCGCAGGGGTGATTCTGCGGATCAACAGTCCGGGGGGCAGCCCGGTGCAGGCCGGCATGATCTACGACGACATCGCGCGGTTGCGGGCGAAATATCCGAAGAAGCCGCTGTATGTCGTGGTCGAGGAAATTTGCGCCTCGGGCGGCTATTACGTCGCGGCGGCGGCCGACAAGATCTATGTCGACAAGGCGAGCATCGTCGGGTCCATTGGCGTGTTGATGGATGGTTTCGGCTTTACCGGATTGATGGACAAGCTTGGGATCGAACGACGTCTGTTGACGGCCGGGCGTAACAAGGGATTCCTCGACCCGTTCTCGCCGCAGACCGACCAGCAGAAAACGTATGCGCTCGACATGCTCGAGCAGGTCCATCAGCAGTTCATCGGCGCGGTGAAGAAGGGGCGTGGTAATCGTCTGAAGGATGATCCGGATCTGTTCAGCGGCCTGTTCTGGACCGGTCAGCGTTCGATTGAACTTGGACTGGCGGACGGTCTCGGGACGGTCGATTCGGTCGCCCGCGACGTGCTCAAAGCCCCGGATCTCGTCGACTACACCGTCAAGGAAAACCTGCCTGAGCGCGTGGCGCGGCGCTTCGGCGCGGCCGTCGGCACAGCGGCCATGAAGACGATGATGATGGGCTCGACCCTGTCGCTGAAGTAACGCAAGCGGCATCCAGAAAGACAAAACCCCACGGAAACGCAAATTTCCGTGGGGTTTGTGCTTTTAGCGCGCAGTTTCGGACGTTACTGGCCCAAAAACAGAAAAATCGCAGGCCGCTTGTGCAATTCAACGCTCGCCTGTGGCCATCCTTTGACCCGATGCGTGACGATTTGCTCAGCTTCCTGCGTGACGTCGACCGCTACGCAAAGCAGGGTGGAGGCGTCGCAGTTCTGCAAGAGCGCATCGAGCATGGCCTTGTTGCGATAGGGGGTCTCGATGAAGATCTGCGTCTGTTTTTCCTTGCGCGAGCGCTGCTCGAGTTCGCGCAGCCGCTTGGCGCGCTCGGCGGCGTCCGTCGGCAGGTAGCCGTGGAATGCGAAGCTCTGTCCGTTCAGCCCGCTTGCCATCAACGCGAGAAGAATCGAACTCGGGCCGACGAACGGCACCACTCGCACGCCTTTCTCGTGCGCGCGCCGCACCAGCAGTGCGCCCGGGTCCGCCACCGCCGGGCAGCCGGCTTCGGACACGAGGCCGCCATCTGCGCCAGCGAGAATCGGCGCGAGTAGGGCATCGATGGCCGCTTCCGGCGTGTTGACGTTCAACTCGCGGATGTCGATCTCCTGAATCGGCGTGCTCACGCCGGCCAGCTTCAGAAATGCCCGCGTGCTCTTGGCCTGTTCGCCGACGAAGTACTTCAGGCCGGCCGTGACCGCGCGCACTTCCTCGGGCAGCACGGCAGACAGGCCGCCACGGGTGTTCGCGCCCAGCGTGTTCGGGATCAGATACAGCGTGCCGCTCATGACGAGGCTCCCGCCGTGCCCGGACCGGGCAGGGAGATGCCCGTGTTCATCAGCATGGTCGTCAGGGCAATCAGCGGCAGGCCGATGAGCGCGGTCGGATCGTCGTTCTCGATGGTTTCGAGCAACATGATGCCGAGTCCTTCCGACTTGGCGCTGCCGGCGCAGTCATACGGCGTCTCGGCGTGAAGGTAGGCGGCAAGTACCTCATCGGGCAGGTCGCGGAACTTCACTCGCGTGACGGCGTCTGTGGCTTGGCTCTGGCCGTTGCGCGCGTCGTGCACGCACAAGGCGGAGTGGAACTCGACAACCTTGCCGCGCATGTCGCGCAACTGCGTCATGGCGTTCTCGAAATTACCGGGCTTGCCGATCTGACGGCCCTCGAAGGTGGCGACCTGATCGGCGCCAATGATGATGGCGTCCGGTTGGCGCGCGGCGACGGCCTGCGCCTTCTGGCGGGCCAGGCGCAGCGAGGTGTCGTGCGGTGTTTCGCCGGGCGCGGGGGTTTCGTCGATGTCCGGGACGTCGACCGAAAACGGCAGGCGCAGGCGCTCGAGCAATTCGCGGCGATAGCGCGATCCGGAGGCCAGAATCAGCGGTGGCAGGGGCTGTGCGGTCATCGGGTTTAAGTGTTTGACGAGAAACGAAAAACTATTTAGAATTCACGGCTTTTGCAATCTGGCGCTCGGTCCCGCCAGTCTGCGCGATACAGGTTCGAACGTCGGGAAACGGCGTCAGATCAGGGCGCTGCGGGTGGTAAGGGACGTTGAACGTGGTCAGTTGCGCCAAGGCAAGGATGAGCGTGATGAGCGAATATGTTGTCGATCTGTTCGAATTCGCGCGTACCGGCCGGGTAGCGGAAGGCGACGTTGAACTTACGGCGTTGCCGCGCATGGTAACTGAAGTGCCTGCCGAAGTCTCGGCCTCGGGGCGTGCTCAGAGCGTGTTCCACTGGCGTGCCGAAGGTGCCGAAAAGCAGGTGTTGCGCGCGGACGGCAAGCCCACGGTGGCCCAGTTCCTGACGCTCTCGGTGCAGGGCCCGATGTGGCTCGAATGCCAGCGCTGCCTTACGCCGTACCAGGAGCCGCTCGATTCGGAGACGACTTTCGAGATCGTGCGTGATGAAGCCGCGGCAGAAGATCGCCCCCTCGATGAAGACGAACTCGAGGCGCTGGTGGGCTCCAAACATTTCGATTTGCGCGAGCTGATCGAAGAAGAATTGCTGTTGGCTTTGCCGATCGTGCCCAAACATGAGGTTTGTCCGAGTGTGCACGAGAGTCTGGCCACGGGTGAAGACGGGTTGGCCGAGCCGATCCCCGAGCCTGAAGAAGAGGATAAGCCGTCTCCGTTCGCGGCGCTGGCAGCGCTCAAGCGCTCGCCGGACAAGGACGGAAAGTAATGTGCGGCCGGGTTTCCGGCTCACCAAAGTACATGTTTGCGTTAGTCGCACAGGTCGGGCCGACAGGCCGACACCGTAGGGCGGCGCTCGAACTGTGTTAAAATTTCGCGATATTTTGAGGAGTTATCATGGCCGTTCAACAGAACAAGAAGTCCCCGTCGAAGCGCGGCATGCACCGTTCGCACGATTTCCTGACCGCGCCGGCGACTGCCGTCGAGCCGACGTCGGGTGAGGCGCATCTGCGTCACCACATCTCGCCGAACGGTTTCTACCGTGGTCGCAAGGTCATCAAGACCAAAAACGACTAACTCGGCCCTCCAGGCGACACGCGCCCATCATGGCGCTGTTTGATCGTCCGATGTGGCAAAAGCGGCACTTATCCTGCCGCTTTTTTTGTTACCTGTACCGCAAGCCAATCACGTCGACATGACAGTCACCCTGACGATCGATTGTATGGGCGGGGATCACGGCCCATCGGTGACGGTGCCGGCCGCGGTTCGCTTCGTGCAATCCACCGACGATGTCGAACTTGTGCTCGTCGGACAGCAGGAGGTCATTAACGCCCAGCTCGCGAAGCTGCGCGTGACGGATCATCCGCGCCTGTCCGTTGTCAACGCAAGCGAAGTCGTCGCCATGGACGATTCCGTCGAGACCGCCCTGCGCAGGAAGAAAGACTCCTCGATGCGCGTGGCGCTCAATCTGGTCAAGGAAGCGCGCGCGCAGGCTTGCGTGTCCGCCGGCAATACCGGTGCGCTGATGGCCGTCTCGCGCTATGTGCTCAAGACGCTGCCCGGTATCGAGCGGCCCGCTATCGCCACCGTGTTGCCAAACCAGAAGGGCGGCTACACCACGATGCTCGATCTGGGCGCAAACGTGGACTGCGGCCCGACTCACCTGTTGCAATTCGCCGAAATGGGCCACGCACTCGTTGCGGCGGTCGATGGCAAGGATCGTCCGTCGATCGGCCTGCTCAACATTGGCGAAGAAGTCATCAAGGGCAACGACGTCATCAAGCAGGCGGGCGAACTGCTGCGCGGCTCCACGCTGAACTTCTACGGCAACGTGGAAGGCAATGACATCTATCGCGGCACGACCGACATCGTCGTGTGCGACGGATTCGTCGGCAACGTGGCTCTCAAGACCTCCGAAGGCCTGGCGCAAATGCTTGGCGACATGATTCGCGAAGAGTTCACCCGTACGTGGTGGACGAAAGTGATCGCTGTCGTTGCGCTGCCGATTCTCACTCGCTTCAAGAACCGCGTCGATCATCGCCGTTACAACGGTGCTGCGTTGCTCGGGTTGCGTGCGCTCGTTATCAAGAGCCACGGCTCGGCGGATGCCTACTCGTTTGAATGGGCCATCAAACGCGGATATGATGCAGTTCGCAATGGTGTGCTCGACCGTTTGTCACGCGCCATGGAAGAGAACCAGAATCAGCTCCAGGACAACAAGCCGGTGAGCGCCATTCCGGTGCTTTGATGCCGGCGGCTGCTCCGGCGCCCTAACCGATCATAAGATGACCCAGTCCGCGATTTATTCCCGTGTCGTTGGTACCGGCAGCTACCTGCCGGCGCGACGCGTGACCAATCAGCAATTGGCCGACGAGCTTGCGACCCGCGGCATCGAGACGAGTGACGAGTGGATCGTTGCGCGTACCGGTATCAGGGCCCGCCATTTCGCCGCACCCGATCAGACCACCAGCGACATGGCCGTGGAAGCCGCGAAGCGCGCGCTCGACATGGCCGAACTGAGCGCCGATCAGATCGATCTGATCCTGGTCGCCACGTCGACGCCCGACTTCGTGTTTCCGAGTGCCGCCTGCCTCGTGCAGCAAAAGCTCGGCATCAAGAACGGTTGCGCGGCGTTCGACATTCAGGCGGTTTGCTCGGGTTTCGCCTACGCCATGGCCACGGCCGACAACTTCATCCGCTCCGGCGCGTATCGCAACGTGCTCGTGATCGGTGCCGAAACGTTCTCGCGCATTCTCGATTTCAACGACCGTACGACGTGCGTGCTGTTTGGCGACGGCGCGGGCGCTGTCGTGCTGAAAGCCTCCAGCGAACCGGGTGTTCTGTCGAGCGCGTTGCACGCGGACGGCAGCCACTCGAACATCCTGTGCGTGCCGGGGAATGTGAATGGCGGCGCGATACAGGGCGAGGCGTTCCTCTATATGGATGGCCAGGCCGTGTTCAAGCTGGCGGTCAAAGTGCTGGAAAAAGTGGCCCACGAGGCCCTCGAAAAGGCCGGGCTGGATCAGTCGGCGATCGACTGGCTGATTCCGCATCAGGCCAATCTGCGCATCATGTCGAGCACGGCTCGCAAGCTGGGCCTCTCGGAAGAGAAGATGGTCGTGACCGTCGACCAGCATGGCAATACCTCTGCCGCTTCGATTCCGCTCGCGCTCGACGTCGCGGTTCGCGACGGGCGTATCAAGCCGGGCCAGAACGTCATGATCGAAGGCGTGGGCGGCGGCTTTACCTGGGGCGCGGTGCTGTTCCGCATGTAATCGTTCCCGGCGCCGGAGCGTTGCGCGTATTGACGGCGTTCTTTCGGGGCGCCGCGCGTGGTGGCGCTCCTGCGCGCGTCGTACCTGTCGTAACTGTCATGCCGGCGCGCGACAACGCGCCGCAATGTTTCTGAATCTGACTGCAAAACCAGGCGCTATGACATTCGCTTTCGTTTTCCCGGGACAAGGGTCCCAATCGGTGGGCATGCTCGACGCGTTCGCGGACAACGCGGTGGTGCGCGAGACCCTCGCCGAAGCTTCGGATGCCCTCGGGCAGGATATGGCCAAGCTGATCGCCGCTGGCCCCGCCGAAGAACTCAACCTCACCACCAATACCCAGCCGGTGATGCTCACCGCCGCCTACGCGATGTACCGCGCGTGGCTGGCCGAGGGCGGTGCCAAACCCGCTTTCGTTGCGGGGCACAGCCTCGGTGAATACACGGCGCTGGTCGCCGCCGGCGTGATCGCGTTCAAGGATGCCGTGCCGCTGGTGCGCTTCCGCGCGCAAGCCATGCAGGAGGCCGTGCCCGTCGGGCAAGGCGGCATGGCGGCCATTCTGGGTCTGGATGACGACACCGTTCGTAACGTCTGCGCCGAAGCTTCGGCGACGGGTGTGGTCGAAGCCGTCAACTTCAATGCGCCGGCGCAAGTCGTGATCGCCGGTGCCAAGGCCGGCGTGGAGAAGGCGTGCGAACTGGCCAAGGCTGCCGGCGCGAAGCGTGCGCTCGTGCTGCCGGTGTCGGCGCCGTTCCACTCGTCGCTGCTCAAGCCGGCGTCGGATCGTCTGCGCGAGTATCTGGCGAGCGTGACGTTCAATGCGCCGCAAATCCCGCTCGTCAACAACGTCGACGTGGCCGTGGAAACCGACGTGGCCCGCATCAAGGATGCGCTGGTGCGTCAGGCCGCGGCACCGGTGCGTTGGGTCGAGTCGGTGAAGTGGCTCGCCGCGCAAGGCGTGACGCAAGTGGTCGAGTGCGGCCCGGGCAAGGTGCTGACCGGCCTGACCAAGCGCATCGACGGCAATCTCACGGGGCTGGCGATCACCGATCCGGCGTCGCTCGCCGACGTGCGCGCTCAACTCTCGTAAGCAACAGCCAAGGGTATTCCTCCTATGAGCAAGCAACTCGACAACCTCGTGGCACTGGTGACCGGCGCCTCGCGCGGCATCGGACGCGCCATCGCCCTCGAACTCGCGCGTCAGGGCGCAACGGTCGTGGGCACCGCCACCAGCGAAGCTGGCGCGCAAAGCATCAGCGCCTATTTCGCGGAAGCCGGTCTGGCAGGCAAGGGTATTGTCCTGAACGTGACCGACGCCGAAGGCGTGGCTGCGGCACTCGACGACATTCTCAAGCAACACGGCAAGCTCGACATCCTCGTCAATAACGCCGGCATTACGCGCGATAACCTCGCCATGCGGATGAAGGACGACGAGTGGGACGACGTGATCGACACGAATCTGAAGGCGATCTTCCGTCTGTCGCGTGCTGTTATTAAGCCGATGATGAAGGCACGTAGCGGTCGGATCATCAACGTGACCTCGGTCGTCGGCTCGGCCGGCAACCCGGGGCAGGCCAACTACGCGGCTGCGAAGGCCGGGGTTGCAGGGATGTCCCGTTCGCTGGCCGCCGAGATCGGCAGCCGAAACATCACCGTCAATTGTGTTGCCCCGGGTTTCATCGACACCGATATGACCAAGGCGTTGGGCGAAGCGCAGCACGAAGCGCTCAAGGCACGGATTCCGCTGGGCCGTCTCGGTGCGCCGGAAGACATTGCCAATGCGGTGGCATTCCTCGCGTCTGCGCAGGCCGGTTACATCACCGGCACGACGCTCCACGTGAACGGCGGCATGTTCATGAATTAAGAGAGGATCGCGAAAATTGTGCTGGATTTTCACAATTTTGAGCGATATTGAACATTATTTGGCGCAGGCTAACTTTGCTTGGCAAACCTGTTAAAATGCGCGCACTTGTCTGAACTAACTACCCCGGAGGGTTTGAATGGATAACATTGAGCAACGCGTCAAGAAGATCGTCGCGGAACAACTTGGCGTGAACGAAGCCGACGTCAAGAACGAATCCAGCTTTGTGAACGATCTTGGCGCTGACTCGCTCGACACGGTTGAGCTGGTGATGGCACTGGAAGAAGAATTCGAAACGGAAATCCCGGACGAAGAAGCCGAAAAGATCACCACGGTGCAACAGGCCATCGATTACGTTCAAGGCAACTCGAAGGCCTAAGGGCCGGCGGATCGCCTGGCCGGCCGGGGTGCCGACCGGTTCCCGGCGCCAGGCATGCCTGTCAGCCGCAGGGAGCACAGGGGCGAACCCTGTCGCCTCTGTGGCTTTTGTTTTGTATGACCCAGCAGAAGAAGGGGAGTATCGTGAGTCGTCGTCGCGTCGTCATTACCGGTCTGGGCCTGATCTCGCCGGTCGGCAACACTGTTGCCGAGGGTTGGGAAAATCTGGTCGCAGGTCGTTCGGGCATCGCCAACATCACGAAGTTCGATGCGAGCAACCATAGGGTGCACTTCGCCGGAGAAGTCAAAAACTTCGAGACCGAGAAGTACATTTCCACCAAGGAAGCCCGCCGTATGGATACGTTTATCCATTACGGACTGGCTGCCGGTATCCAGGCGTTCGAAGATAGTGGCCTGACGGTCACTGACGCCAATGCGGAGCGCATCGGCGTGCTGGTCGGGTCGGGCATCGGCGGTTTGCCGATGATTGAAGACACCGACAAGGCGCTGATCGAAGGTGGTCCGCGCAAGATCTCCCCGTTCTTCGTGCCGGGCTCGATCATCAATATGATCTCCGGCCATCTGTCGATCAAGTACGGTCTGAAGGGGCCGAACCTTGCCATCGTCACGGCTTGCACGACCGGGCTGCACTGCATCGGTCAGGCCGCGCGGATGATCCAGTATGGCGACGCCGACGCGGTGCTCGCCGGGGGTGCCGAATCGACGGTGTCGCCGCTGGGTATCGGCGGTTTTGCCGCCATGAAGGCACTGTCGGAGCGAAACGACGATCCTGCGACGGCCAGCCGTCCGTGGGACCGGGATCGCGACGGTTTCGTGCTGGGCGAAGGCGCCGGCGTGATGATGGTCGAAGAGTACGAGCACGCCAAGGCGCGCGGCGCGAAGATCTACGCCGAGCTGACCGGCTTCGGCATGAGTGCCGATGCGCACCACATGACCGCACCGTGCGAGGACGGCGATGGCGCACTGCGCGCCATGACCAACGCGCTGCGCGACGCCGGTCTCAACGCCGATACGGTGAACTATGTGAACGCGCACGGCACGTCGACCCCGCTGGGCGACATCGCCGAGACGGTCGCGGTCAAGCGCCTGATGGGCGATGCCGCAAAGTCTGTCGTGGTGAACTCGACCAAGTCGATGACCGGTCACCTGTTGGGTGGTGCGGGCGGCCTGGAATCGGTCTTTACCGTGCTGGCCGTGCATCATCAGAAGTCGCCGCCGACGATCAACATCTTCAATCAGGACATCGAGGGCGGTTGCGATCTGGATTATTGCGCAAACGTGGCTCGCGACATGAAAATTGATGTCGCATTGAAGAACTCTTTCGGTTTTGGTGGGACTAACGGCACGCTGGTCTTCCAGCGCGTCTAAGTTTGCGGGACGCCGCACAGGCGTCCCGTGCCGCTGACCCACGCTCCGGTGAGTGTGCCCGGGCGTGCGGCGTCGCAGAGACACTTCCAAGCCGTGGCAGCAAGTGCTGCCGTGGTGCAATTGGGCCCGATCAGGGCCTGGCAGCCAGAGAAAATACGGATCCATATCAGGTGAGTGAACGAGAAATCGACCAAGCGCTCGTTGAGCGCGTGCAGAAAGGCGACAAAGCCGCCTTCGAGCTGTTGGTCGCGAAATATCACCGCAAGATCATCCGCCTCGTATCGCGGCTCGTGCGCGATGCCGCCGAGGTCGAGGATGTGACGCAGGAGGCCTTTATCAAGGCCTACCGTGCTTTGCCGCAGTTCCGCGGTGAGTCGGCGTTCTATACCTGGCTGTATCGTATTGCTGTCAACACGGCGAAGAACCACCTGGCCACGCAGGGGCGCCGTGCACCGACTTCGACTGAAGCGAACGCTGAAGAAGCGGAAACTTTTGCCGAGGCCGATCAACTAAGGGATATCAACACGCCTGAGTCGATGCTGATGAGCAAACAGATTGCTCAAACGGTCAACACAGCGA
>NZ_JAELTP010001101.1 GCF_016428915.1 Pandoraea sp. ASV26 | reverse complement strand
CGTCCAGCCGGTCGGCCGTACTCAACGATGCGTGTGCGGCATTCGTCGGTGCCGATTCGACGGTAGCGGCGTCTGCGCGCTCGGGGCCTCGCGTCCCATGGCATGCCGCGTTCGCGCGGTGCTCGCCCTGTCTCTTATACACATCTCCGAGCCCACGAGACGATATTGTGTATCGCGTATGCCGTCTTCTGCTTGAAAAGGGGGGGGGGGGGGGGGGGGGGGGGGGGGGGGGGGGGGGGGGGGGGGGGGGGG
>NZ_JAELTP010001100.1 GCF_016428915.1 Pandoraea sp. ASV26 | reverse complement strand
CCCCCCCCCCCCCCCCCCCCCCCCCCCCCCCCCCCCCCCCCCCCCCCCCCCCCTTTTCAAGCAGAAGACGGCATACGCGATACACAATATCGTCTCGTGGGCTCGGAGATGTGTATAAGAGACAGGCGCAGCATGTTGCCAGGGCCGCGGATCCACAACTGAAGTCGTATTCCTGCTGGACCAGATTCACGTAGTGCATCGACTTGAACGAGCGCATTGTCTTGACCGCCGGTACACCGGTCGAAGACTCG
>NZ_JAELTP010000132.1 GCF_016428915.1 Pandoraea sp. ASV26 | reverse complement strand
GTTCCAGACCTCCCGCCACGGCGTGACCGCTCACGGCAGCGATCACGGGTTTGTCGAGGTGTCGGCGCGTGAGGCCCATGGGGCCGTCACCGCTGCCATCCGGCGTGACCTCGTTGCGACGTTGGGGATCGTCGAAAGCCGACAGGTCCGCACCCGCGCAGAACGACGCGCCCTTGCCGCATAGCACGGCGACGCGGGCGCTCTCGTCCTGCTCGAAGGCCAGCAAGGCGTTGCGCAAGGCGGTGGCCATTGCGCGGTCAACCGCGTTACGCCGCGCGGCGCGCGCAAGGGTGACGATGGTCACGGGACCGTCGGTCTCGACTTCAACGCACGCACCGCACGCCGCGCCCGCAGGGGAATCGCTTTGGCTCATGACATGTCTCCTCAGCGCGTAGACGGCCCACTCGTCAGGCGGCCGCCGGTTGATGGCGGCGTAACAACGCTGGTTTGAGCGCCGGTTGGGTGGCACCTGCCGGCGCGCGAAGGTCGGCGATGAAGCGGTCGCGCCACGTCGACAGATTGTGTTCGCGCAACGTCAGCATCATGGTCCCGTGGCGCGCCTGTCGTTCCGAGAGCGACATGTTCAGCGCGCTGCGCAGCGCTTCGGCCATGCCGTCGATGTCGTACGGATTCACGATCAGCGCGCCGTCCAGTTCCTGTGCGGCGCCGGCGAAACACGACAGCACCAGCACGCCGGGGTCTGCCGGGTCTTGCGAGGCCACGTACTCCTTCGCAACGAGATTCATGCCATCGCGTAGCGGCGTGACGTAGCCCACTTGCGAGGCACGGAAGAACGACATCAGCACTTCGTGATCGTAGCGTTTGTTGATGTAGCGCAGCGGTGTCCAGGCCAGATCCGAGAAGCGGCCGTTGATGTGTCCCGCCTCGGTTTCCAACTGACGCCGAATCTCGCCATAGCCCGCCACGTCCGAGCGGCTGGGCGGTGCGACCTGCACGAAACTCACCGTCCCTTGCTGGTTCGGCCACAGTTCCAGCAGTCGCTCGAACGCGCGGAATCGTTCGAGCATCCCCTTCGAGTAATCCAGACGATCCACGCTCATGATGAGCTTGCGTTCCTGCAAGCCTTGCTTCAGATCGAGGATGTGCTTGATGGTCGCGCGGGCGGTCGCCTGTTGCTGAATCTCGTCGGGATAGACGCCAATCGGATAGACGCCCGTGCGCAGGGTCCGGTCGTAGGCGGTGACGGTGCCGTCGTCGTGCAGCGTGCCCCTGGCATGTCGGACCAGATAGTCGGTGAAGGCCGTGCGGTCGGTCTCGGTCTGGAAGCCGACGAGATCGTATTCGCACATGGCGCGCATCAGCGCTTCGTGCGGGGGCACGGTCATCAGTACCTGCGGCGACGGAAACGGAATATGCAGGAAGAAGCCGAGCCGCTGCTGCACGCCGATCTGGCGGCACGCTTGCGCGAACGGCAGCAGGTGGTAGTCATGCACCCAGATCAGGTCGTCTTGCTCGAGCAGCGGCGCGAGTAGCGCGGCGAAGCGCGCGTTGACATGGCGGTAGCCGTTGTAGTCGTCGCGCTGGTAGCGCGTGAGATCGTCGCGATAGTGAAACGTAGGCCACAAGGTTGCGTTCGAGAAACCGCGGTAGTACGTGTTGTAGTCGCGGCGCGTGAGCGGTACCGTGGCGAAGGTGACATTGTTGCGATGGGCGATCTCCGGTGCGCTTGCCGGCTCGGCCTGGATTTCGCCGTTCCAGCCGAACCACATGCCTCCGGTGTCTCTGAGCGCATCGAACACGCCGATGGCCAATCCGCCAGCGGTCGGTTTGCCTTCCGTGATCGGGGCAACCCGGTTCGACACGATGACTAAGCGACTCATACTCCATTCTCCTGTGAGGGTGGGTGGCGCAACGTCAGCAACCAGGCCGTCAGCGCTTGCGGCGACGGCAAACGGTGCCGGGCGCAAGTCTCTCCCTCGCCGATCTTGATCGTGATGCCCCCCAGCGCATTTACGTCGGCAAATCCGGCTTCGTCGGTCAGGTCGTCGCCGGCGAACAGCGGCGTTCGCCCGGCAAACGGGGCTTCCTTCAGTAGCGTGGTGATGGCGCGTCCCTTGCTGACATGGCGGGGCCGCAACTCGAAGACGAACTTGCCGGGTTGCAGCACGAAGTGCTCGGCATACAAATCGGCCAGGGCGCGCATCGTGTCGCGTGCCACGCTCGCCAACTCGGGCGCGCTGCGGTAGTGCAGCGCAAGCGCGCTGCCTTTGTTTTCCAGCAACAGACCGGGGTGCTGCGCGACGAGCGCGTGAAGCGGGGCGACCATCGCCGCGACCCGGGTCGTATCGGCGGCATGCCCCTCAGCCCGGACGAGCGCGCCGTCGGCATGGCGAATTTCCGCGCCGTGCAGGCCAGCGGCAGGCACCCGCAGCGGGGCGAGCAGACCGTCGATGTCATCGATGGCCCGGCCGGAGACGACCGCCATGGCCCCCTGGGTGCGCTCGAACAGCCGGGCCAGCACGCTCGCCGTATCCTGCGGCAGCTTGACCGCATCGGGACGCGGCGCCAGCGGCGCGAGCGTGCCGTCGAGGTCGAAAAAGAATGCCACCGTGGCAACGTCGACATCGCATGTGTCGGCCGGTGTCGTCGTCGACATGGCGTAAGGGGAAGACGCTAAGGGTTGCATGGCACTCCGTCGCTGTCGTGCCGCAGGTCGAAAGTCGTATCCGGGGCCCGGGGCCGAGCGGCGCGCGCAGGGGGAGGGTCGACGAGAGGTGACTTGCGGCGGTTCTGTGGGCGGGAGCGCGGACATCCGCGCCGATGAATTCATCCTAATCGTTCAAAAACGGATGGGGGGTCGTCCTTTCTATGAAATTCCTGTCGGATGGAGCCTACAAGGCAGGGAAAGTTAAGTAGATATTGAATATGAGAATCGTTTGCAATACCATTCGACAATTGCCGCAAAGTGCTCCATCGGGGATTGCGGCGCGGCACACCTGCCACGCACGCGCCACCACCGGCGTACGGACGTGCGTCGGATGACAACAATGATGAAAAGACTGTGGTTTCAGTTGCACTGGTTCTTCGGCATTACCGCCGGACTGGTGCTGGCAGTGGTCGGCCTTACCGGCGCGCTGCTCTCCTATTACGAAGAACTCACCCGCGCGTTCAGCCCGGGCGTGATGACCGTGGCCGTGCGCGATACGGCGCCGTTGCCGGTTCCCGAGCTGATTGCGCGGGTCCATGAAGCGGTGCCCGACCGGCGCATTCTGCTCATGACGGTAACGCGCACGCCAGAAGACGCCGTCGGCGTGCGTCTGTCGATCGGCGACGGCACGCGTGGCGAGACGTACTTCGTCGATCCCTACACCGGGCAAATGCTCGGCCGCTCGCAGGCCGACGTCGTTTTCCGTTTCATCATGGATATCCACCGCTTCCTGACGGTGGACGGCATCGGCAAGCAGATCACCGGGGCGGCCACGCTGCTGCTCTTCCTGCTGGCGCTAAGCGGCCTGTATCTGCGCTGGCCACGCCGGATCGGCAACTGGCGCGCCTGGTTGCACATCGACTTCAAGAAGCGCGGCCGTCCGTTCCTCTGGAATCTGCACGCGGTGATCGGCACGGTGGTGCTGGTGCCGTACTTGCTGTCGGCCACGACGGGCCTTTACTGGTCGTACGACTGGTGGCGCGGCATGCTGTTTTCCATCGCGGGTGTGCAGCAGCCCGTGCGCAATAAGCCGGACGCGCAACCGAAGATGGCCAGGAAGGGCGAAGGCAAAAAGGCGGCGCTGCCGGATCTGGCCTCGACGTCGGCACAGGACATGAGCACGGTGTGGCGCAGCTTCACGGCCCGTGTGCCGGACTACACCAAGGTTTATCTGCGTCCGGCGCAAAAGCCCGGCGGCTCGCTTCAGTTGACGTGGCTCGACAAGTCGGCGCCGCATGAGCGGGCGTTCAGCCGCATGGATGTCGATGCGTCGTCCGGCGAGATTCGCAACGAAGACCGTTACGCCGGGAAGACGACGGGCGGCCAGTTGATGACGAGCATTTATGCGTTGCACCGGGGCAGCTTCTTCGGGCAGGCGGGCATCATCGTGATGCTGCTATCGAGCCTGATGATGCCGGTGTTCTTCGTCACGGGCTGGATGCTCTATCTCGATCGTCGCAAGAAGAAACGCGCACTGGCGGCGGCGCGTCCGCCGGCGGTGAAAGGCTCGCAGACACCTGTCGGTGCGTCGCTCGCCGATGAAGGCGTGCTGATTGGGTACGCGAGCCAGAGCGGCGTGGCCGAGGGCCTTGCGTGGCAGACGGCCGGCATGCTGCAAGGCGCAGGCGTTCCGGCGCAGATCCAGCCGTTGGCACGCATCGGTCAGGCGCAACTCGGCACGGCCAAGCGAGCCCTGTTCATCGTCAGCACGTTCGGCGATGGCGAGCCGCCTGATAGCGCGCGCCGGTTTGCGCAGCAATTGATGAATCAGGCGATGGCGCTGCCGACGCTGCGCTTCGCCGTGCTCTCGCTGGGCGACAGCCATTACGACCGATTCTGCGGATTTGGCCGCAAGCTCGATGGCTGGCTGCGTGCGCAAGGCGGTGTGGCGGCATTTGAACCCATCGAAGTCGACCGCGGCGATCCGGGTGCATGGGCGCGGTGGCAGGAACGGCTGGGCGAATGGCTCGGGCGTCCGCTGGTGTCGTCGAAAACCGATGACGGCCCGCGCTTCGCGCCGTGGCCGCTGGCAGAACGCGAAGTGCTCAATTCGGGCAGCACCGGTTTGCCCGCCTATCACCTCGCTTTCACGCCGCCGGAAGGGGAGAAATGGGTCGCGGGCGATCTGGTCGAGGTGCTGCCGCGCCATACGGCCGCGCGCATCGAAACCTTCCTCGCCGGCAGTGTCTGGTCGTCCGACGTGAGGGTGAGCGTTGCCGGACGTGAGACCACCTTGGGCGATGCGCTGCGCGAGCGCGTACTGCCCGACGCCGCGCCACCGGCCGGCATCGATTTGCAGGACTGGCTGGCGCGTCTGGCCCCGCTGCCTGAGCGTGAGTATTCGATTGCGTCGATACCTGACGAGGGCCAACTGATGCTGCTCGTGCGTCAGACGCGCAATCCCGACGGCTCGTTGGGGCTCGGCTCCGGTTGGCTGACCGATGGCGTGGCGTTGGGCGAGAGCGTGACGATGCGCGTGCGTCCGAACCCCGGCTTCCACGGTCCGTCAGATGCCCGCGGCATGATCCTGATCGGTAACGGCACGGGTTTGGCGGGGCTGCGGGCGCATCTCGCGCAGCGAATCGCGCAAGGGCACGTGCGCAACTGGCTGATCTTCGGTGAGCGTCAGGCGGCACACGATCGCTTCCACGACGCGACGTTGCGCCAGTGGCAAGCGCAGGGGGGCATTGCGCGTTTCGACCCTGTGTTTTCGCGCGATCAGGTGCAACGTATCTACGTGCAGGATCGGGTGCGAGAGGTGGCGCAGGACATTGCGGCCTGGGTGGCGGACGGCGCCTCGATTTACGTGTGCGGCAGCCTTGCCGGTATGGCGCCCGCCGTGGATGCGGCGCTCTCGGACGCGCTCGGCGCCGACGTCCTGCTCGACTTGTCGGCGCAGGGGCGGTATCGCCGCGACATCTATTAGACGTGCACTGGCGATGTGCTAACGTAATTGACGGGGCTCGATGGGAATCGGGCCCTTTTTCCATCGTCTTGCTTATCCACGGATCTTAGTAGAAGGAGGGGGAATGACCGCGACGTGGCAGATCGTAGTGCACGGGCGGGTGCAGGGTGTCGGCTATCGCGCCGCTTGCGTGGTCGAGGCGCGCAGGATCGGGCTCAACGGGTGGGTGCGCAACCGTCGCGATGGCACGGTCGAGGTCGTCGCACAGGGCGAAGCCGCGCAGTTGCTGGCGTTGTGCGACTGGATGCGTCATGGCCCGCCGGGGGCGCAGGTGTCGTCCTGCATCGTCGATAAAACATGGGTGGCGGAGTCGCCGCTCAAGGGCTTCGAGCAGCGCACGAGCATTTGAAGTGACGCCGCGCTCAATACATTGCGCCGCTTGTTGAGCGGTCATCCGGCATCCTGACGCGCCCCCGTCCTGTCGACGGGGCGCGTCAGCGAATGTCTGGCCTCACGCCCGCAGCGTGCGGCCCGGACGCCGGTCAGGCGACGAGCGCCAAGGCATTGGGCGTTGCGCTGAACGACGCGTCGCCGGTGTGGCCGGTGTGGCCGGGGTTCGTGCGAGCGGTCTCCTGGGCCGAGAGGCGGAACAGTGCCACCGACTCACGCAGACGTGCCGCCTGCCCCTCGAGCGCGGCCGCAGCGGCGGACGCTTCTTCCACCAGCGCGGCGTTCTGCTGCGTCATTTCGTCCATCTGCGTCACGGCCAGGTTGACCTGCTCGATGCCGCTTGACTGCTCGACGCTGGCGGCCGAAATCTCGCCCATGATGTCGGTCACGCGTTTGACGGACTGCACGACTTCCACCATCGTTGCGCCGGCGCGCTCGACCAGACGGGTGCCGTTCTCGACACGGTTGCCCGATACCTCGATCAGTCCCTTGATTTCCTTGGCGGCCGACGCGCTGCGCTGCGCCAGCGTGCGCACTTCGCCCGCAACCACGGCAAAGCCTCGGCCCTGTTCGCCGGCACGAGCGGCTTCGACGGCGGCATTGAGCGCCAGGATGTTGGTCTGGAAGGCGATGCCGTCGATGACCGTCAGGATGTCGGTGACCTTCTGCGACGCTTCGGCGATATCACGCATCGTCGTCACGACTTCCTGCACGACTTCGCCACCGCGCGAGGCGGTATCCGACGCGGTCACGGCCAGTTGGCTGGCGGCGCGGGCATTCTCGGCGTTTTGTTTCACGACGGCGGTCAGTTCTTCCATGCTCGCCGCCGTTTGCTCCAGCGAAGACGCCTGGGATTCGGTGCGTTGTGAAAGGTCGGCGTTGCCGTCGGCGATCTCGCGCGCGCTTGCGTGAATGGCTTCGGTGCTCTCGCGCACGGTGCCGACCGTGCGGGCGAGGCCGTCGCGCATCCGGCCAAGGGCGCCGAACAGCTGCCCCATCTCGTTGCGCGTGCGTTGCTCGACGCGCTGGCTCAGGTCGCCTGCGGCCATGCGTTCAAAATGCGCGATGACTTCGCGGATCGGGCGCAACACGGCGCGTGCGAGCATGGCGCGGCCCCACAGTGCGAGGAGCAGGGCAACCGCCAGCGTCGCCCCCATCGCAATGCGCATGACGTTGTAGCGGTGCTGGGCGGCTTCGAAGCGGGCTTTCTGGCGCGCAATCTGAATCTCCTGCAACTCACGCATGGCCGAATCGACGCTGTTGTAGGCCGACGGCGCAACGCGCGCCTGAATCTGATGGAACCCCGCCACGTCGCCTTGTTTGAGCGCGTTGAGTGCCGGCGTCACGACTTTATCGAAAAATGCCCGGCGCTTTTCGTCGGCCGCTTTGGCCAACTCCGCTTCGTGCGCATCTTCTTTGGGACGTTTCAGATAATCCTTCCAAAGGGCGTCCGAGGCGGCGATGTATTGGCTGCCACGATTGAGTACTTTCTCCGACTCTTCCGGATTCGCCCCGAGGCTGACGTACGAAGCGTAGGTCGCCATCGACAGCCGCGTGCGAAGAATCTGCTCGACAGTGCCCTTGAGCTCGGCCAGCGCGGGGGTGTCTTCCTCGGCCATCCTGCTCAGGGACTCATTGCTGGAACTGAGCGCCTGAAGGCCCAGAACGCTGACGAGGACGAGTAATGCACCAAGCAAACCTAGGACCAGTGTCAGGCTGGTCCGAATCGTTATGTTCTTATACATATGGATCGATGGATTGAATGCCCAGGTCGCAAAGTCACAGCGTGCGGCCTCCCCATCCGTTCGGAAAGTGCAAGACGGGGCATAGGGATTATCGGCAGATGAGAGGCAGAACTTGAGTCATTCGTCTCGGGCGATTCCGAAAGTGCGGCGTCCACAAAATAAGATCGGAATTTGCGCAGTCGCAAGCGCCTTGCAAAAGGACAGACTTAAAGGCTCCTGAAGTTCTTCAGTACGCCGAAGCGCGTGAATCGTGATGAGGCGTCAACGACGCGATGAATCTCGACAAATTCAATTTTCCGGGCGGCGGCGCCGATGCCGGACGGTATGAACCCGATGAACCCTGGGCGGCGGCATCGCCCGGGCCGCAAGGATATGTAAGGGACGGCCATGAGGATGTCAGCATTTTTCGGATGGCGCTCGTGCACGAGTTGCGTGTCCCATTGCAGGTGTTGCAGGGGCATCTGGATGCGCTGTGCGGCGATCTGGAGGGCTCGGATGGCCCGCGTGGCGTGAGCGGCAACGCGGGGGCGATCGCCCCTGGCGAGCGCCTCGACGCCATGCGCAGCATGCTCGCCGTGGTGGCCGGTGCCGTGGACGACGTGTTGCAACTGGGGCAGGGAGACGTCTCGCAGTTGCCGCTTCGGGAGGGCGTGTTCGAGGTGCGCGTGTGTCTCGACGAGGAGGTCGATTCGTTCGCGGGGACGGCCCATGCCAAAGGCCTCATGCTGGGGTGCAACGTCGCTGACGATATGCCCGTCATGCTGTGGGGCGACGCCGCTCGCTTGCGTCAGATGTTGCGAACCCTGCTCGACAACGCGCTGAAGTACACCGTTTGCGGCGGGGTTGCGGTCAGAGCGTCGTGGAACGCCGCGCCGGGACACCAAGCGCCTGTGGGCGAAGCGGCCGAAGTCGAGCGACCAGGCCAAGCTAGCCGAGCAAGCCCACGAGAACGCGAGGATTTAGGTTAACTGACGATTCATGTCAGCGACACGGGTCCGGGCATTCCTGCCGGTATGGAAAACGCCGTGTTTGCGGCGTTTTCGCGGGCGGATCGCTCGGTGCCGGGCACGGGGTTGGGGCTGTGGATTGCGCAGCAATGGGCGCAGCGCATGGGGGGCTCGCTGTGCGTCGTGCCCTCGACGTCAGGGGCGCGGTTTCGATTGTCGGTGCCGTTCGCCCTGCCTTGTGCGCTACCCGCCCTCGGGGCCGCAGACACGGCTGTGCCGTTGCCATCGGCGGCCGATGTGCCCGTCGCGCGCGTCGACGTGCGCTCCGGATTGCGTGCGCTGGTGGTCGACGATCACGTCATGAATCGCGCCATCCTTGCGGAGCAGTTGACGGCGCTTGGCTGTGTCGTCGAGCGCGCGGAAGATCTGACCGAGGCGCTGCTGCAATGGATGTCGCATGACATCGATGTCGTTCTTACCGATGTACAACTCGGCGGCGCATGCGGGCTGACGCTGGCCAGAACGCTTCACGCGCTGGCACCGGTGCTTGGCCGGCGGGTACCGGTGGTGTTCGCGGTGACAGGGTCGATCGTGGGCGCACGTGCGGCGCGAGAGGCGGGGATCGACGACGTGCTGACCAAGCCCGTCTCACGCCAGCGACTGGCACAGACACTGGCGGTGCGGTGGCCGAGCACCGGTATTGATGAGGGGGCGGAAGATATCGCGGCGGGCGGTGCTGCCGAGCGCGCGAAGCCTAAGCGGCCTTCGTTGCTGGACGACCCCTACGCACGGCGAATGATGCGTGAGGAGATGGCGAAGGATCTTGCGCGCTTTCGCCGGCTGATCGCCTCGCGACGCCCGGAGGATCTCGATGCCGCGCAGGCGTTGCTGCATCGGATGCAAGGCGCGTGCCGGATGTTCGGCGATCCGTCGCTGACGGCGCGATGCGACCGGCTAGCCGCGAAACTGGCGGATTGCCGGATTGCGCCGGACGATCAGAGATAGCGGCACACGGCGAGATAGTGACAGGCAGTGCCGCCAATCGCGAACAGGTGCCAGACGAGGTGCCCGAACTTGATGTGGCCGTCGAGCGAATAGAAGATGGCGCCGACGGTGTAGGCGACACCGCCCGCGTAGAGCCATCCCGCGCCGGGGCCCGGGATGGCGGCGAGCACGGGGCCGGCCACCAGCACGGCGACCCAGCCCAGGCCAACGTAGAGCAGGGTCGAGACGAGCGGCCGGTCGAGCAGGCCGAGTGCCTTGGCGACCAGACCGGCAATGGCCATCACCCATACGCCGGTAAGCAGCGGCCAGCCCCATGGGTCGTGGAGAATCTTGATGGTGAAGGGGGTGTAAGTTCCGGCAATGAAAAGAAAGATGGCGCAGTGATCGACGCGCATGAACAGCCGCTTCGCGCGGCCGTCCGGCAGTCCGTGGTACAGCGCGGACGACAGATACACGACGACCATCGTGACCGCAAACACGCCGATGCCGATCTGCTGCACCGTGCTTGGCAAGGGCGGGCGTACCGTCGTGAAAAGGAAAGGAATCGCAGCGAGAGCCGCCAGACAGGCAATGCCGTGACTGATGCTATTGGCGACTTCTTCGCTTCGAGTTTGTGCGCGTGCTATGGCTTTCATGCCCCGTCATCCCGTGATTGCAGTCTGCTCAGGCAGGATGTTCAGCGCGCCACTTGCGAACGGCTTCCATGGTGTTGGCGACGTGCTTGTCCGGATCGAGGCTCACGTAGCTGTAGATCACCTTGCCGTCGGGCGCAATGACATACGAGACGCGGTTGGCGTAATCGGGCTTGAGCGAGAGCACGGCGTCATAGGCGCGCATGATGTGCTGATCGGTATCGGCCGCCACGGCAAACTTGCTGCGGCACTCCGACACGGAGAACTTGTTGAGGGTGTCGATGTTGTCATGCGATACGCCGATGACCGTCGCGCCCATCTCCTTGAACTTGTCGGTCGCTTCGGCAAAGTCGTGGGCTTCGATCGTGCAACCCTGAGTGAACGCGGCCGGGTAGAAGTACAGCACGACCGGGCCGTTCTTGAGCGCGTCGGCTAGCGAGAAGGTGAACACTTTGCCGCCGAGCGAGGCCTGGGCGGAGAAGTCCGGCGCCGGGGCGCCGTTTTTCAGCGCAGCGTGAGCGGGGATGAAGCACCATGCCGTCACACCGATAATGGCGGCTGCGGCAGTCAGTCCGATCCAACGTTTCATGCAAGGCTCCCGTAGTGGATGCTTAAGGATAGAGGCTTGCGAGGGCGCTGTCCAACGGGTGTCAACG
>NZ_JAELTP010001099.1 GCF_016428915.1 Pandoraea sp. ASV26 | reverse complement strand
TCAGGCGTTGGGCGCCCGGACGCGACGCGTACTCAAGCAGATCGGCGGGTGCAAACGCGCATTCGAAAGGCGCGAAGATGTTTGGAAGCGCGCGGCATGGTCTATCACGCATGACGCTGCCTGAGCACTGTCTCTTATACACATCTCCGAGCCCACGAGACGATATTGTGTATCGCGTATGCCGTCTTCTGCTTGAAAAGGGGGGGGGGGGGGGGGGGGGGGGGGGGGGGGGGGGGGGGGGGGGGGGGGGGGG
>NZ_JAELTP010000131.1 GCF_016428915.1 Pandoraea sp. ASV26 | reverse complement strand
GGTCGAGAGCGACGCCGATTTCACCGTTGTCGTCGACTCGACGGCCACCACTGCGGCCAATGCCGCCAACGCCAGCGTGCGCGACTTCGCGTACTGCTCGGCGGGCGACGACCGTGGCCTGTTCGGCCAGCAAGTGCTGCTCGAGAAGATCAGCGGCAACGCCGCCGACGCCGGGCGCACGCCCAATGGCCGCTGGATCGGCTTGCTGGGTGTGCGTGGCGACGAGGGCCGTGCGCAACTGCAACGTGTCTTCAAGACCTTGCAGGCGCGCCCCGACTTCGACCAGCTCGGCATGCCCGACCTGATCAACGCCCTCGCGGCAGACGGCGCCAGGATCGAAGTGCAATACGTGCACGGCCACTGGCGCGGTGTGAACGACATGGAAGAATTCCGCCGTGCAGCAGACTTCGCCCATGGTCAAACGCCGTTTAGCGGTGCCGCTGCGGAGGCGCAAGGTGATTGAGGCCGGACAGTTCGTCGAAGCCGCGCGCGAGCACGGTTTCACGTGGTACACCGGCGTGCCGTGTTCGTTCCTCACGCCGTTCATCAACTACGTGCTGCAAGATCCGACGCTGCACTATCTGTCGGCCGCCAACGAAGGTGACGCTGTCGCCATCGCTGCCGGTGCAACGCTCGGTGAAGGCCGTGGCGCGCGTGCGGTCACGATGATGCAGAACTCGGGCCTCGGCAACGCCGTGAGCCCGCTCACCTCGCTTACCTGGACCTTTCGCCTGCCGCAGTTGCTGATCGTGACGTGGCGTGGCCAGCCGGGCATTACCGACGAGCCGCAACATGCGCTCATGGGCCCGATCACGCCGGCCATGCTCGACCTGATGGAAGTGCCCTGGGAGCTGTTCCCGACCGAGCCGGAGGCGATTGCCCCGGCGCTGGCGCGCGCGGTTCGTCACATGGACGAGACCGGACGCCCCTACGCACTCGTGATGCAAAAGGGCAGCGTGGCGCCGTTCCCGCTGCAACCGGCCGAGCGCCCGGTGCGTCCGGCACAGCCCGCGCCGGTGTCGCTGATGCAGGGTGTGGCTTCGGCCGAACTGCCCTCGCGCCGCGACGCGCTGGAGCGCGTCATTGCCCACACGCCGCTCGAGAGCACCGTCGTGCTGGCCTCGACCGGCTTCTGCGGCCGTGAGTTGTACGCACTCGACGACCGCGCCAACCAGTTGTATATGGTCGGCTCGATGGGCTGTGTCACAACGCTGGCGCTGGGTCTCGCATTGGCGCGCCCCGACCTGCGCGTGGTTGCGCTCGACGGTGACGGCGCCGCGCTCATGCGCATGGGCGCGTTTGCGACGCTGGGCGCCTACGGCCCGTCGAATCTCGTGCATCTGCTGCTCGACAACGCGTCGCATGACTCGACCGGCGCACAGGCCACGGTCTCGCCGACGGTGTCGTTCGCGGGCGTTGCCGCCGCCAGTGGTTACGCGCTCGCGCTCGAAGGCGACACGCTTGACGTCATCGAACAACTGTTCGACAGTCGCATCGTCAGCCTGAACGAGGGCCCGCGTTTCGCGTGCCTGACCACGCGCCCGGGCACGCCTGACGGGCTGCCGCGCCCGAAGGTCACGCCAGAAGCCGTGAAGTCGCGCCTGATGGACCACATTGCACAACGCGCACGGGCTTCGGCCTGAGCGTCTCCCCCATTCACGAAATCTGCCGAGGAAGCTTCGCCATGCTGTTACTGAATCCGGGCCCCGTTACCCTGACCGAGCGCGTCCGCAAGAGCCTGCTGCAACCCGATCTGTGCCACCGCGAGCCCGAATTCTTTGATCTGCAAGACGAAGCCCGCGCGCGTCTGACGGCGGTGTATGGCCTCGATCCGGCCGTGTGGACCCCGGTGCTGATGACCGGCTCGGGCACGGCTGCCGTCGAGAGCATGACCGCGGGCCTGGTGCCGGAAGGCGGCCGTCTGCTGATCGTCGAGAACGGTGTGTATGGCGAGCGCATCTCGCAGATCGCGAAGCAATATCGTATCGATCACGACGTCATCCACTTCGAATGGATGCAGGCCCCCGATCTCGCCCGGATCGTCGACAAGCTCGACACGGCAGGCGATCGTCCGTACACGAACGTGGCGATCATTCACCACGAAACGACGACGGGCCGTCTGAACGATCTGGCCGGTATCGCCGCCGCGTGCCGCGAGCGTGGCATCGGTCTGCTGGTCGACGGCGTGAGCAGCTTCGCCGCCGAAGCCATCGACTTCAATGATTCGGGCATCGTGGCCGTTGCCGCCACGGCGAACAAGTGCGTGCACGGCGTGCCGGGCGTGTCGTTCGTGATGGTGCGCAAGGACGCCCTCGCCAAGGCCGCGAGCCGCACGTATTACCTCGACATCGCGCGTCTGGCCAAGCTGCAAGCCGAGCGCAACACGCCGTTCACGCCGTCCGTGCACGCGTACTACGCGCTGGTGGAAGCGCTGCGCGAACTCGATGACGCCGGCGGCTGGGAAAAGCGCCATGCGCATTACGGCGCACTCGCCGAGCAAGCGCGTGCCGGTCTGGCCGCGCTGGGCATCGACAGCGCGTTACCGCCGGGCGACTCGTCGGTGGTGCTGCGTGCCTACAAGCTGCCGGCCGGTGTCGACTATGCGCGCCTGCACGACTGGCTCAAGGCCGACGGCTTCGTGATCTACGCGGGCCAGGGCGGCTTGTCCAAGGAACTGTTCCGTATCTCGACGATGGGCAACCTCACGGCCGGCGACATCGATCGCCTGCTGGCTTCCTTCGCCAGACTGGTGAAGTGAGCACGGGGACAGACGTTCAGCCATGACCGATTTGCTAGCCAGCATCCAATCCCCTTCCGAACTGCGCGCGCTCTCGCGCGCCGACTTGCGCCGCCTGGCCGACGAACTGCGCGCCTGCGTGCTCGACAGTGTGTCGCGTACCGGCGGCCACCTCTCGTCGAACCTGGGCACGGTCGAACTGACGATCGCGCTGCATTACGTCTTCGACACGCCCAACGATCGCATCGTGTGGGACGTGGGGCATCAGACCTATGCGCACAAGATCCTGACGGGCCGCCGCAACGCCATGTCGACCCTTCGCCAGTGGCAGGGGTTGTCGGGCTTTCCGAAGCGCGACGAATCGCCGTACGACACGTTCGGCACGGCGCATTCGAGCACATCAATTTCGGCAGCGCTCGGCATGGCGCTGGCCAGCAAGGTCAAAGGCGAGAAGCGGCACGCGATTGCCGTGATCGGCGACGGCGCGATGACCGCCGGCGAGGCGTTCGAGGCGCTCAACAATGCGGGCGTCTACGAAGACCTGCCGTTCCTCGTCGTGCTCAACGACAACGACATGTCGATCTCGCCGCCGGTCGGGGCGCTCAATCAGTACCTCACGCGACTGATGTCGGGGCAGTTCTACTCGGCCGGCAAGGAGAGCGTGCGCAATCTGCTGCGCAACGCCCCTGCGCCGATGCGCGAGCTCGCGCACAAGCTCGAGGAGCACGCCAAGGCCATCGTCTCGCCGACGGGCACGATGTTCGAGGAATTCGGGTTCAACTATCTCGGCCCTATCGACGGCCACGATCTGGACGCGCTCATTCCCGCACTCGAGAACATCAAGGCGCTCAAGGGTCCGCAGTTCCTGCACGTGGTCACGCGCAAGGGCCGTGGCTACAAGCTCGCCGAGGCCGATCCGGTGCTCTATCACGGCCCGGGCAAGTTCAACCCGAGCGAAGGCATTCGTCCGGCCGCACCCGGCACCGTCTCGGCCAAGACCTATACACAGGTCTTCGGGGAATGGTTGTGCGATGCGGCGGCCGCAGACAAGCGTGTCGTCGGCATCACGCCTGCGATGCGCGAAGGCTCCGGACTCGTGGAGTTCGAGAAGCGCTTTCCCGAGCGCTATTACGATGTCGGTATCGCCGAGCAGCATGCCGTGACGTTCGCCGGCGGGCTGGCGACCGAGGGGCTCAAGCCTGTCGTGGCGATCTATTCGACGTTCCTGCAACGTGGCTACGATCAGTTGATTCACGACGTGGCGCTACAGAAGCTGCCGGTCCTCTTCGCGATCGACCGTGGCGGTCTGGTCGGTGCGGACGGCGCAACGCACGCGGGCGCTTACGACATCGCCTATTTGCGCTGCATCCCGAACATGGTGGTCATGGCGCCGGCCGACGAGAACGAATGCCGTCAGATGTTGCAGACGGCGCTCGGTATCGACGGGCCCAGCGCCGTGCGCTACCCGCGCGGCACCGGTCCCGGCGTGAAAACCGAAGCCGGCTTGTCGACGCTGCCCGTGGGCCGGGCCCAGGTGCGTCGGCAGAGCGCCGCCCCGGCCGGTCGTCGCGTGGCGATTCTCGCGTTCGGCTCGATGGTCGCCCTCAGTGAGCAGGTGGCCGGCGAGTTCGACGCAAGCGTGGTGAACATGCGCTTCGTCAAACCGCTCGACGAAGCCACGCTGCTCGACATGGCGCGCACGCACGACCTCATCGTCACGCTTGAGGAAGGTGCGGTGATGGGCGGTGCCGGCACGGCCTGCGTCGAAGCGCTCAACGCCCACGGCGTGCAGATTCCGGTGTTGCAACTGGGATTGCCCGACACGTTTATCGACCAGGGCACGCCCGCGCAGCAACTCGCGTCGGTCGGGCTCGACGCACCGGGCATCGCGGCGTCGATTCGCCGGGCACTCGCCGAGCGGCTTGGAGGAAAAGTCGAGGCAGTACCGTCGGCCCCGTCGGCTCCATCGGCCCCCTGAGCGAAGCGTTTCACCGCGCGCCCATCAAAAAACGGCACCTTTCGGTGCCGTTTTTCATTGCCCCGGAGCCATCAGGCTTCCGGTTTCGGCCGCGCACCGTTCTCGCGCGGCTTGCCCATGAGCACCGGCTGGAAGAACACCGCGCCGATCAGCGTGCACACCAGCGAGAGCGCCAACAACTTGCCCATGCTCGACGTGCCCGGGTGATGCGACAGCCACAGGCTGCCGAAGGCGATGCCCGTGGTGGCTGCGGAGAGCACGATCGCCTGCGTCAGACCCGAGGCCAGCAACCGGGTCTTCCCCTCGCGCCACGCGATCACGTAGTAGATCTTGAACGCCACGCCAACCCCCAGCAGCAACGGCAGCGCGATGATGTTCGCGAAGTTCAGCGGCAAGCCGATCAGCACGGTGATTTCGAGCGTGACGGCTGCCGAGACCAGCAACGGCACCAGCGTACGCAGCACGTCGCCGAAGTTGCGCAGCGCCAGCCACAGCAGCACAGTGATCGAGAGCAACGCCCAGATGCCCGCCTCGATGAACGCACGAATGATCGTGTCGGCCGAGCGCAGGATCGAGATCGGGCCGCCGACGGCGTCCGGCGTGGTCGCCAGCACGGCCGCGCTGAACTTGCGCAGCATCGCGTCGTCGCTCGGGTCGGTCCCCTTCACCACGTGCGGCGAGATGTTCACGAGCGCGCGTCCGTCCGCCGCAACCCACTGCGACACGATGTCCTGAGGCAGCGACTCGCGCGTCACCTCACGCGGTTGCAGCGCATCGCGCAACTGGCCGAGGGCCAGCTTCAGCGGCTCGGCAATCGCACGATCCGCGCGATCGCGCGTGGCCGAATCGGCGGCCGCGAGCTTGCGCAGGGCGGCGGCGAGACGCTGCGCGTCCTTCGCGCCTTCGCCCGGGTGATCGAGCGCGGCATCTTCCAGTTGCCCCGCCGCCGTCTTGAGCGACGACACGCGAGCCGCATCGGCCACCGGGGCCAGCGGCGTTTGCGAGAGCACCGGCAGCAGCGATGCGGCAGCCGTGCCGATCAGCGCGAGCTTGGCCGGCTGCTCCGCAGGCATGAACGTCGTGAGCGTGACCACGCGGCCGATCTCCGGCACGGCGCGCAGCTTCGCGGCCTCGGCATCGGCAGCATCCAGATTCGGCGCCAGCAGTTGCACGTCGTTGACCCCGGCTTCCGGCGAATTGGCCAGATCCAGCAGCGTCGCCATCGACTCCGTTTTGGGGTCTTTCAGGTGCAACGGGTTGAAGTCGAAGTGCAGATGCAGGAGCAGCGGCAGGCCGGCGACGACAAGGGCAAGCGTGCCGTACAGCAACGGCTTGCGATACTTTTCGGTGAAGTCGTCGACCGGACCGAGGCTGCGAAAGCCCGGCGGGCTCGCCTCGCCCTTCGGCTTGAATACGCTGATGAGTGCAGGCAGCAAGGTGATGGCCGACGGGAACGCCACGCACAAAATGCCCACGCCCGCGATCAGACCCAGTTCGGACACCCCACGATAGTCCGTCGGCAAAAACGAGAAGAAGCTCGCCGCCGTGGCCGCTGCGGCCAGCGAGAGCGGCATCGCAATCGCATTGCCTGCACCGGCGAGCGCACCGCGAAGGGCTTCGTCGCCCGACGACTTGCCGTCCGTGTCCAGACGATGGCGCTCCTCGCGATAGCGCACGCCGAACTGAATACCGAAGTCCACGCCGATGCCGACGAACAGCACCGCGAACGCGACCGAAATCATGTTGAGGGCGCCGACCATCATCAGACCGAGCGCAAACGTGATGGTCAGCCCCGCCAGCAAGGTGAGGAACACCGCGAGAATCATCTTGCCCGAGCGCACCGCCAGCCACAGCACCACGAGCACGGCGAGCAGCGTGATGACGGCATTCGGCCCGGCGTCCTGACGCACCGAAGCGAACTCCTCATCGGACAGCGGACGCGGCCCCGTCAGACGCACCGTCGCGCCGTAGCGCTCGGCGAGCTTCAGATCGGCCGCGGCGGCGCGAATGCGCGTGGCGGCATTGGCGCCGGCTTCGAGGGCGGCGTAGTCCAGCACGGGCTGCACCTGCACGTAGCTGCGTGCCACGGTGTCAGGGGCGACGAGCGAGCGCCACGACATGCCGGCCGCACGCCCGGCCAGCACCGCCTCGGTCGTATCGGCGGCGCTGCCGAGCAGATGCGCCATGTCCGGCAGCTTCACCTGCCCGGTGAGCAACGGCGTTTGCAGCGTGACCGAGAGCAGGTTCGACAAGCCGCTCAGGCTGGGGTCCTGTGCGAGTCGGTTGAGCAACGGCTTCGCGTCTTCGAGCTTGCCGGTGAGCGACTTCACGTCGTCGAGGGACGCGAAGAGCAGCGCATTCCGGGCAAAGAACTCACCCGATCCCGGGCGGCTCACCGAGCGGAACACGTCTGTCTCGGTCGACAGCTTCTCGGCCAGTTCCGCGGCGGCGCGCTCGGCGAACTCTGCGGCCGGGGCCTGCACGACGGCCAGCGTGACGTCGGCCTTCTGCGGGAAGGCGCGGTCGATTTCGCGGCCGCGCTCGGCGGCGGGCGTGTTCGAATCGATCAGGCCGGAGATGTCGGTGTTGATCGCAAAGTGCTTGGCGACGTACACGCAACTGGCGATGACGAGGAGCAGCGAAGCGAAGATGACTGGGTACGCGTGCTTCGCCGAAAAACGGACGATGCGCACGACGAGCGAAGTCAGCATGTAGCGGTTCCGGAAGAAAGTGGAGGCCGCCCTCGCGTTCGGCCGCCCGCCCCATCACGTAACGAAACGTGACGGTTCTGATGCGCCGGGGAACCAATCGTGGAAAAAATCCGTCGATCAGCCCATGGAAAACGAGGAAACGGTGAATTTAGGAAATCGCAGCAGTATACAAGGCCGCGTGCACTACACTACTGCCCTATCCGTTTTAACCGACTAAAACCGACGAAGACGAGCTGGTATGAACAAATTTCTGGTGACGGCAACTGCCGCCGTCGCATTGAGCGGCATCTGCGGCATCTGCGGCATCTGCGGCGTATCGAGCGCCTGGGCACAGGCAAGCAGCGCCAATCCGAACGACATGGTGAAAACCGCCGTCGAGACGGTCGTCAAGGGCGCCAAGGCCGATGCCGCCGCCCGTGACGGCGACGTGACGGCCACCGCACGCGTGGTCGCCCGCGACTTCCTGCCTTACACCGACTTCCTCCGCACCACGCGCTATGCCGTCGGCGCGAAGGCCTTCGACGCCGCCACGCCGGCCCAGCAGCAGCAGGTCTTCGAGCAGTTCCAGCAATTGCTCGTGAACACCTTTGCCCTGCAACTCTCGCAAGTCCGTGGCACGCAGATCTCGTTCAAGTTCGACCCGGCCAAACTCACGGCGAACAGCACCGACGTCGTGGTCGGCGCCACGGTCAGCGGCACGGGCGACAATCTCTCGGTGGCCTACCGTCTGGCCAAGACCGACAAGGGCTGGAAGATCTACGACATCAACATGATGGGCGAGAACGTGGCGAATGCGTGGCTCATCCAGTTGTACCAGCCGCAGTTCAAGGCCCGTATTGCCCAGGGTGGCATCGACAGCCTGATCGCCTACCTGCGCGACAAGAACGAGCGTTTCGGCAAATAAAATCAACGACTTACTGATGATTTGCCGACGATTTAAAGGCGAATGCCATGAAAGGCGCGGCCCATTTGGGCACCCTGCGTCATGGCATCCGCCCCGGCCGGGTCGACTTGGCAGCAGATTCGGCTCAAATGCGTGCCAGATAAGCACCGAATCGTCAACATTTATGCAACACTCGCTGGCGTCTTCCCACAGGGGCTCGTCAGCAACATTTGGCCGCGGCGGTTACAATCGCTGCTTGTCAAACGACCGGACGGCGGTCCCCTCCACGGGTGTGCGCGAATTGCCATCGAAACTGGCGCCGCGCGTTCCATGAAGCCACAGTTTTCACGGCATGGATCCCCGATAGAATCGCCATCCCGGCCGACCTGAGCCGGAGAGCTGAATGCAAGTCTTCCTTGCCCAACCCCGCGGTTTTTGTGCGGGTGTCATACGTGCCATCGAGATCGTGGAACGCGCCCTGGAAAAATACGGTGCCCCGGTCTACGTCCGCCATGAGATCGTCCACAACAAACATGTGGTCGATTCGCTCAAGGCGAAGGGCGCGCGCTTCATCGACGAATTGTCCGAGGCCCCTGCGGGCGCTGTCACTATTTTCAGCGCCCATGGCGTTGCACGCGTCGTCGAACAGGAAGCGCAGACGCGCGGTCTGAAGGTGCTCAATGCCACCTGCCCGCTCGTCACCAAAGTGCACATTCAAGGCAAGAACTATGTGTCTGCCGGCCGTGAAGTCATTCTGATCGGTCATGCGGGCCACCCCGAAGTCGAGGGGACGATGGGCCAGATCGACGGTCCCGTGCATCTCGTGCAGACCGAAGACGATGTCGACGCATTGCCGCTTGCCGACAATACGCCGCTATCGTATGTGACCCAGACCACGCTGTCGGTCGACGAGACTCGCGGTATCATTGCTGCGCTGCAACGTCGCTTTACCAATATCGTCGGCCCGAATACCAAAGACATCTGCTACGCCACGCAGAACCGCCAGACCGCCGTGCGCGAGCTGTGCGAGCGTGTGGACGTACTGCTCGTGGTCGGGGCGACGAACAGCTCGAACTCGAACCGCCTGCGCGAAATCGGCTCCGAAATGGGGCTGCCGAGCTATCTCGTGGCCGATGGCTCCGAGGTAAATCCGGAATGGGTGCGCGGCCAGGCCCGCATCGGCATTACCGCCGGGGCATCCGCGCCCGAGCGCATGGTCGAAGACGTGATCGACGCGCTGCGTCGCATCGACACGGTCGAAGTGACTCTCATGGACGGCATAGAGGAAACCATCCAGTTTCGTCTGCCGTCGGAATTGATCAAAAACGAGCCGGTCGCCGCGCAACACGCGGTCGCTGGCTAACGCAACACGAACAGGAGCCGAACTTGGCCATCCCCTTCCTGCAACAGGCGTATGTTGGCGCCTATCTGATGAAGCAACGCCTAAAGGGCAACAAGCGCTACCCGCTGGTGCTGATGCTCGAACCGCTGTTCCGCTGCAACCTCGCGTGCTCGGGCTGCGGCAAGATCGACTATCCGGATCCCATCCTGAATCAGCGCGTCTCGCTCAAGGACTCGCTCGACGCCGTGGACGAATGCGGCGCGCCGGTGGTCTCGATCGCCGGTGGCGAGCCGCTGCTGCACAAGGAAATGCCGGAAATCGTCAAGGGCATCATCGCGCGCAAGAAGTTCGTCTATCTGTGCACGAACGCCCTGTTGCTCGAGAAGAAGATCGACGACTACGAGCCGAGCCCGTTCTTCGTTTGGTCGATTCACCTCGACGGCGACCGTGAAATGCACGACGCCGCCGTGTCGCAGGAAGGCGTGTACGACCGCGCCGTGTCCGCGATCAAGCTGGCCAAGTCGCGTGGCTTCCGCGTGAACATCAACTGCACGCTGTTCAACAACGCCGATCCGGAGAAGGTCGCCAAGTTCTTCGATTCGACGAAGGACCTGGGCCTCGACGGCATCACCGTCTCGCCGGGCTATGCCTACGAGCGCGCCCCGGATCAGCAGCACTTCCTGAACCGCTCGAAGACCAAGCAACTGTTCCGCGACATTCTCAAGCGCGGCAACGGCGGCAAGAACTGGTCGTTCAGCCAGTCGAGCCTGTTCCTGGACTTCCTCGCCGGCAACCGTTCGTACCACTGCACGCCGTGGGGCAACCCGACGCGTACCGTGTTCGGCTGGCAGCGTCCGTGCTACCTGCTTGGCGAAGGCTATGCCAAGACGTACACGGAACTGATGAACACCACCGACTGGGACAAGTACGGCGTGGGCAACTACGAGAAGTGCGCCGACTGCATGGTGCACAGCGGCTTCGAAGCCACGGCCGTGAACGAGACGCTCACGCATCCGTTGCGCGCGCTGGGTGTGGCGCTCAAGGGCGTGCGTACCGAGGGCCCGATGGCTGAGGACGTCTCGTTCGCCAAGCAGCGTCCGGCCGAGTTCGTGTTCTCCAAGCACGTCGAGATCAAGCTCGACGAACTGCGCCGGGCCAAGGCGTAAATGCCGTCGCGTGTGCTGGTCACCGGCGCCTCCGGGTTCGTCGGTTCTGCGGTAGCACGCACGGCGCTCGCGAGAGGTCACGAGGTTCGCCTGCTGGTGCGCGGCACCAGCCCGCGCGCGAACCTCGCCGACCTGCCCGTTGAAGTCGTGGAAGGCGACATGCGCGATGCGGCGTCGATGCAACGCGCGCTCGCCGGGGTGGACGCCCTGCTCCACGTCGCCGCCGACTACCGTCTGTGGGCGAAAGATCCCAACGACATCATGCGGGCCAACATCGACGGCACGCGCACGGTGATGGAAGCCGCGTTGCGTGCCGGTGTCGAGCGTGTGGTGTACACCAGCAGCGTTGCCACGCTGCGTGTGCACGACGCCGTCGGTCCCGTCGACGAAACCTCCCCGAACGACGAAGCCACGACCATCGGCGTGTACAAGCGCAGCAAGGTCGCGGCCGAGCGTCTGGTCGAGCGAATGATCGCAAGCGACGGCCTGCCCGCCGTGATCGTCAATCCGTCGACCCCCATCGGTCCGCGAGACATCAAGCCCACCCCGACCGGGCGCATCATTGTCGAAGCTGCGCTGGGCAAGATCCCCGCGTTCGTCGATACGGGCCTGAATCT
>NZ_JAELTP010001098.1 GCF_016428915.1 Pandoraea sp. ASV26 | reverse complement strand
TCCAGAATCTACGATCTTAGATGTGGGAAAGGTAAGCCGCCTCCGTCAACGTTGCCGAAGGCGGGGGACGTTTTTCATCCGAAAAGGACGAGGCGCTCAGCGGATTCATCCCGCACAGCATTTGATCTGTCTCTTATACACATCTCCGAGCCCACGAGACGATATTGTGTATCGCGTATGCCGTCTTCTGCTTGAAAAAGGGGGGGGGGGGGGGGGGGGGGGGGGGGGGGGGGGGGGGGGGGGGGGGGGGGGG
>NZ_JAELTP010001097.1 GCF_016428915.1 Pandoraea sp. ASV26 | reverse complement strand
CCCCCCCCCCCCCCCCCCCCCCCCCCCCCCCCCCCCCCCCCCCCCCCCCCCCCCTTTTCAAGCAGAAGACGGCATACGCGATACACAATATCGTCTCGTGGGCTCGGAGATGTGTATAAGAGACAGTCGACGGGGTGCGCGTTCGTCATTGCCGCGCGTGGCCGGGCGGGCGTAGTCGCCACGTGCCCCACCTTCGGTGGCACGACGCGGACGGTTTTCGTCAAAGCGACGCGGCGCACGATCGTCATTGCTG
>NZ_JAELTP010000130.1 GCF_016428915.1 Pandoraea sp. ASV26 | reverse complement strand
GTCCCCGCCTCTGCACCTGCTGCACCTGCGGCCCAGGCATCCACGCCCCCCGCCGTCGCCGCACCGCAGGCCCCTGCCGCCCCCGTGGACACCCCGCGTGCGCCCGTCAGCCCGCTCGAAATTCAGGCGCATTCCGAGCCGGCACCGGTGAATGTCCCAACGCTCGACACGCAAGCGCAGACCGCACCCGCGCCGGCCCCGCAGCTTACGCCCGAGCCGATCGCACCGCCGCCCGCGCCTGTCGTCGTGAAAGACTCGCATGGCGAGGCCATCGGCGAGATCGTAGCCGCGCCCGCCCCGGCACCGGCCGCCAAGCGCTCCTGGCTCTCGCGTCTGAAGGCTGGCCTGTCGAAGACGAGTGCCGGCCTCACAGGCATCTTCATCGGCGTGAAGGTCGACGAAAACCTGTTCGAGGAGCTCGAAAGCGCGCTGCTGATGAGCGACGCAGGTGTCGAAGCCACCACGTTCCTGATCGAGGCCCTGCGCAAAAAGGTGAAGGCCGAACGCCTGACCGAAGGCGAGCAGGTCAAGCGCGCCCTGCACGACCTGCTGGTCGACCTGCTGCAACCGCTGGAGCAAAGCCTCGTACTCGGCCGCGAAGCCCCGATGGTCGTGATGATCGCGGGCGTGAACGGTGCCGGGAAGACGACGAGCATCGGCAAGCTCGCCAAACACTTCCAGCACTATGACCAGTCCGTGCTGCTCGCCGCAGGCGACACGTTCCGTGCAGCGGCGCGCGAGCAACTGACGATCTGGGGCGAGCGCAACAACGTCGCCGTCGTCTCGCAGGAAAGCGGCGACCCGGCTGCCGTCGTGTTCGACGCCGTGAATGCCGCGCGCGCGCGCAAGATCGACATCGTGATGGCAGACACCGCCGGCCGCCTGCCGACGCAGTTGCATCTGATGGAAGAGTTGAAGAAGATCAAGCGCGTGCTGGCCAAGGCCGCCGATGGCGCGCCGCACGAGGTTCTGCTCGTGATCGACGCCAATACGGGCCAAAACGCCCTCACGCAGGTCAAGGCGTTCGACGACGCGCTGCAACTCACCGGCCTCATCGTCACCAAGCTCGACGGCACGGCCAAGGGCGGCATTCTCGCCGCGATTGCACGTCAACGTCCGGTACCGGTGTACTTCATCGGCGTGGGTGAAAAGGTCGAAGACCTGCAACCGTTCTCCGCGCGCGAATTCGCCGACGCCCTGCTGGGATAAAAGCCTCTGGCGTCGCTTGACGCCACACGCACAACACGCGCAGCAAAACAAACGGCCCGCCATGTCGCATGAGCGGGCCGTTTGTTTTTCGGAAGACGGCAACGCAGTCACACAGCGCCGCCGTCGACCGATGCGTTACCACTGCTGCGCGACCAGCCCTGCGCAGAGTCCCCACATCATCATGCCGACGACGCCGTCGAGGATCTGCCATGCCCGGGCGCGCGCAAACAGCGGTGCGAGCAGCCGCGCGCCATAGCCGAGGAGCGTGAACCACAGCACCGACGCGCACATCGCCCCCGCGGCAAACCAGACATTGCCGGGCGACGCCTCACGCGCACCGATGCCCCCGAGCAGGATCACGGTGTCGAGATATACATGGGGATTGAGCAGCGAGAGCATCAGGACGAGCACGAACGCGCGTTGCCACGTCATGTCCTGCGTGGCCGCGCGGCTGCCATCCGCCTGCAACGCCCCCACGCCGCGAAACGCGGCACGCCACGCGCGCAGGCCATACCAGAACAGGAACGCGGCGCCGCCCCACGTCACGGCCGTGAGGAAACGCGGATACGCGGCGATAAGGCCGCCCATGCCGGCCACGCCCGCCGCAATCAGTGCCATATCGCAGATCGCGCAGACCGCCACGACCACGCCCACGTGACGCTTCAGAATGCCCTGGCGCAGCACGAACGCGTTCTGCGCACCAATCGCCATGATGAGGCTGGCGCCAAGCGCCATGCCCCGCCAGAAAGCCGGATCGACCATGACGAGACTTACTCGGCGTCGGGTTGCGCTTCGGGCGCGGCACGAAGGAAGGCGTCGAGCGTCTGGCAGTGGGCATTGATGGCGGCAATTCGCGGGAACGGCGTCATGTCCACCTTGAAGCGGTTCGCGTTGTAGACCTGCGGCACGAGGCAGCAGTCCGCGAGCGTCGGCGTATCGCCGAACACGAACTTGCCGGGCGACGATTGTGCGGCCAGCCGGGCTTCCAGCGCCTTGAAGCCCTCCACGATCCAGTGCACATACCAGGCGTTTTTCTGTTCTTCGCTCACCCCCAGATCGTGCTTGAGGTAACGCAGCACGCGCAGGTTGTCGATCGGGTGGATGTCGGCAGCGATATCCAGGGCCAGCGCCCGCACCTGCGCGCGCGCCACCGGGTCGGCCGGCAGGAGCGCGGGCGTCGGATGCACCTGTTCCAGATACTCGATGATGGCGAGCGACTGATGAATGTTCACGTCGCCGTCGATGAACGTCGGCACCAGTGCGTTGACGTTGAGCGCGCGGTACGCCGGCTTGAGCTGTTCGCCGCCGTCACGCACCAGATGCACCGGCGAGGTGTCGTAATCGAGCCCCTTCAGGTTCAGGGCGATCCGCACACGATACGCGGCGGAACTGCGGAAATAGCTGTACAGCGTGGACATGACAGACCTCGAAAACGGAATGTGGGAAGCGGCAGAAGCGGTGGAAGCGGCGGAAGTCGTGCCAGGCACCGAGCCCCGCGTCTGAACACGAGATGGTACTTCAAGCACTGGCCCCGAGGACACCCGATTGCGTATGATGGACGAATACGAATATCCAAGCCCGAAGTGCCATGACCTCTGCCGCTCCTTTTGCCTGTGCGCCGCTGCTCAAAACCATCGCCCGGGGAGCGAAAGGCGCACGCGCGCTCAACGCCGACGAGACGCGCACCCTGTTCGACGCGATCCTCGCCGAGCGCGTGGCACCTGCGGAGCTGGGCGGGGTGCTGATCGCCTATCGCATCAAGGGCGAGACGCCCGTCGAACTGCGCGCCATGCTCGATGCCGCGCACGCAACGTTCACACCGCTCGTGGCGCCGGCCGACGCGCCGCCGCCCGTCCTGCTGCCCAGCTACAACGGGGCGCGCAAGCAACCGAACCTCACCCCGCTGCTGGCCTTGCTGCTCGCCCGCGAGGGCATTCCGGTGCTCGTGCACGGCCAGCATCACAGCGGGGCGAATCGCGTCGGCACGCAGGCCATCTTCTCGGAATTGGGCCATGCGGCCTGTCAGTCGGCCGCCGAGGCTGAGGCAGCGCTACGGACACACCGCGTCGCCTATCTGCCCATTGCCGCGCTCTCGCCTGCGCTGGAGCGGCTGCTGGAGATGCGGGCCGCCCTCGGGGTGCGCAACTCGGGTCATACGGTAGTAAAGTTGTTGCAACCCTTTGCCGGCCCGGCGCTGCGGCTCGTGAATTACACGCACCCCGAATATCGGGAAACGCTCACCGAAATGTTCACCGACGCCGCCAACAGCCCGGCACCGGGTGTGTTGCTCGCTCGCGGCACCGAGGGGGAACCGGTCGCGGATGCGCGTCGCCAGACGGCCATCGAAGGCTTTTCGGACGGGGCATACCGGTTGTGGCAGTCGGCGGACGAAGGGGCGACGGGCGTGCCGCCGGCGCTGCCCGCCGCAGACGCCGCAGCCACGGCCCGATGGATTGAAGCCGTACTGGCCGGCGATATCGCCGTGCCCGCCCCCATTGCGCGGCAGGTCGATGTGATTCGTCAGGCGCTGGGGATCGCCGGTTGAGCGAAATGGGTGTTATCGCCGCGCATTCGGACGGCATCCGAGCGCAACGTCACGCCATCTGCCCGAATCTCGGACTTAAACCCCGGAAGTCGATAAATCTGATTATTTTCGGAACATTCCATCCCGAAAGCTATCAAATATTACGATTGGGGATGACGTCTGATGAGTAACTAACGAGGCAACCGAGGGTCAGCCGTTGATCCGCCGGCAAACGCCCGACGACTCATTCAGCCGATGCCATGCGCGTCGCCTGCCACGAGATGAGGTGCCATTCGTCGGCCTCGAGCACGTGAACGGCGGTATAAGCCATTTGCGATTCGAGCGAACCGGTTGCGGTTTCCAGTTCGACCTTGAGCTTGCCGGTAACGACCACGGTGTCGCCGAACTGGCGCAGTTCCTGTGCCCGGATGTCGATGTCCAGATATCGACGGCGGCCCGAGGTCAGGGCGTCGAGAAACTCGCGCTTGGTTTCGCGTTTGCCGTTCGAATGAACGTAGTGAAGGCCGTCTGCCAGGAGGGCGTCGAGTTGTTCGACGTCCCCCTCGACCATTGCGTCAAAGCGCGCCGATTCACGCTCTCGCACTACGTCAATGTGCTTTCCCGCCATGTTGACCTCCCCTCTTCACCGACCTCAAACGCGCGCGACTTGGGTTGCAATTTACACCATCCTCGTGACGTTTGCGCCAGTGAGTTATCTCGTTTGACGGGGGGTGCTGGAAAACCCCGAGAGGACGGAAACTTCCCGTCGGATAAGGGTTCTAACGTCTTTAGCACTCATCGAAAGAGAGTGCTAAAATGCTTTCCCAGAGGCTAACCAGGAGTCCACCACTTGAGTACTGCCGCCACTTTGCATCCGACGACGCCGGCCACCGGCACGGCGCCGAATTCCCGTGCCCTTGCTCTCGCCCCGTCGGCATTGATGCTCCCGGGCAGTCTGGGCAATATCGACAGCTATATTCAGGCTGTCCACCGCATTCCGATGCTGAGCGCAGAGGAAGAGCAGTCGCTCGCCAAGCGCCTGCGCGAAAACGACGACCTCGAAGCCGCGCGTCAGCTCGTGCTCTCGCACCTGCGTCTGGTGGTGTCGATCGCGCGCAACTACCTCGGCTACGGTCTGCCGCACGCCGACCTGATTCAGGAAGGCAACATCGGTCTGATGAAGGCCGTGAAGCGCTTCGATCCGACTCAGGGGGTACGCCTCGTGTCGTACGCCATGCACTGGATCAAGGCCGAGATTCACGAGTACGTGCTGCGCAACTGGCGCACGGTCAAGGTTGCCACGACCAAGGCCCAGCGCAAGCTGTTCTTCAATTTGCGCAGCCAGAAGCAGGGCCTGCAAGCGTTCACGCCGGAAGAGATCGAACAGGTCGCCCGCGATCTGAACGTGAAGCGCGAAGACGTCATCGAAATGGAAACGCGCATGTCGGGCGGCGATATCGCCCTCGAGGGTCACAGCGACGACAGCGATAGCGCAAGCTTCGCCCCGATCGCGTACCTCAGCGACTCGCATCAGGAGCCGACCGCGGTGATCGCCGCGCGTGAGCGCGACCATCTGCAAAGCGAGGGTCTGCAAACCGCACTCGGCCGTCTCGACGCGCGCAGCCGCCGCATCATCGAAGCGCGCTGGCTGTCGGTGGCCGACGATGGCAGCGGCGGTGCCACGCTGCACGAACTGGCGGAAGAATTCGGCGTGTCTGCCGAGCGCATCCGTCAGATCGAAGTCGCTGCCATGAAGAAGATGAAAGGCGCGCTGCAAGCCTACGCGTAATGTACGTCATGCATTGATCCGGCCGGCAGTGGCAACGCGACAAATTGCCACACGACGTACCGGATCACCGTTGGGCATTCATGCCCGACACCTAAGCCCCGTGAGACTCACGGGGCTTTTTTATTGGACTTCGAAAGTTCAGGGGTCATTTGCACCTGACTTGATGCATCGCAAGGTCTTCCCGACGACCGGTCGATAGAATCGGCTCGTACGTGGCCATGCTACGTGCGAAGGACGGCCCGGGGGCCGTTCGCCGCGCCGGACCCTTGTCTCGACCTCGCTTCTCGTCAGCCATCGCTCGTGATGGCAGATCCGCATCGAACCAGCGTCATGGCGTGTCATCCGCCCCCGCGCCCCGCGGTTTGACATTTTCAAGCGATAAGGCAAAATGCGCCGGAAGTCGACGCTGTTTCCAACACAACGACTTTCGACGCCAGGAGCCGTCACGGATGGACACCCACTCTCCTAGCAGTCTGAAGCCTCCCGCCCCGGCCGCGCCCGTCGCGGCGTCGCGCTCCGCGCCATCCACCCCCATCGCCTGGCTGATCCGGCGCTGGCGCACCCGCCCTTCCCGTTTCATGGCCGAAATCCTGATCGTCCTCGCGATCAAGGTAGTACTCCTGTTCATTCTGAAACATGCGTTCTTCGACGCCCCAATGGCCAAGCACATGCAATTGCCGCCGGACGTCGTGGCTCGTGCCCTGATCGGGCCGCAAGCCGTCGAAGCGCAGCCCCCCACCCCAAGTCAAGGTGTCCGCCATGATCAGTAGCGAAGTCGTTGACCTCTCGCGCTTGCAGTTCGCCATAACGGCGCTGTATCACTTCCTGTTCGTCCCGCTCACACTCGGCCTGTCATGGCTGCTGGTCATCATGGAGTCCGTCTATGTGATGACCGGCAAGCAGATCTACAAGGACATGACCCAGTTCTGGGGCAAGCTCTTCCTGATCAACTTCGCAATGGGCGTGACCACAGGTCTCACGCTCGAATTCCAGTTCGGTACCAACTGGGCGTACTACTCGCACTACGTCGGTGACATCTTCGGTGTGCCACTCGCCATTGAAGGGCTGATGGCGTTCTTCCTCGAAGCCACGTTCGTCGGCCTGTTCTTCTTCGGCTGGAACAAGCTCTCTCGTATCGGGCACCTTGCGACCACGTTCGCGGTGGCGCTGGGCTCGAACCTTTCCGCGTTGTGGATTCTCGTGGCCAACGGCTGGATGAACAATCCGGTCGGCGCGCATTTCAACTACGAAACCATGCGCATGGAGCTGAACAGCATCTGGGAAGTGATCTTCAACCCGGTGGCGCAGGTGAAGTTCGTGCACACGCTCTCGGCCGGCTACGTGACCGCCGCCATGTTCGTGCTCGGCATCTCCGCCTGGTATCTGCTCAAGCGTCGCGACGTGCCGTTCGCGCTGCGCTCCTTCGCGGTGGCCGCCGGCTTCGGTCTGGCCTCGACGCTGTCGGTCATCGTGCTGGGCGACGAATCGGGCTACACCACGGGCGAAGTGCAGAAGGTCAAGCTCGCCGCCATCGAAGCGGAATGGGAGACGGCCAAGCCGCCGGCATCGTTCACGCTGTTCGGCTTCCCGAACCAGAAGGAAGAGCGTACCGACTTCGCCGTGAAGATTCCCTGGGCGATGGGCCTGATCGCCACGCGCTCGGTCGACACCCCGGTGATCGGTCTCACGCAATTGCGCGACGAGCACAAGGAGAACATTCAACGCGGCATGATCGCCTTCGCGGCGCTCGAGAAGCTGCGTAGCGGCGACAAGTCGCCCGCCGTGCGCGCCGAGTTCGACAAGTACAAGGATGACCTCGGCTACGGCCTGCTGCTCAAGAAGTACACGGCGAATGTCGTCGACGCCACACCGGAGCAAATCCACATGGCGGCCAACGACACGATCCCGCCGGTCGCCCCCGTGTTCTGGTCGTTCCGCATCATGGTCGGTCTGGGCTTCCTGTTCCTCTTCACGTTCCTGTGGGCCTTCTGGCTATGCGCTCGCCGCCGTTTGCTCAAGCCGCGCTCGGCCTGGTTCCTGCGCTGGACCGTGTGGGCGATTCCGCTGCCGTGGCTCGCCGCCGAATTCGGCTGGATCGTCGCCGAAGTGGGCCGTCAGCCGTGGACCATCGCCGGCATTCTGCCGACGCACCTCTCGACGTCGTCGCTCTCGGCAAGCGACCTGTACATGAGCCTCGCGGGCTTCATCCTCTTCTACACCGCGTTGCTCATCATCGAAATGTTCCTGATGGTGAAGTACGTCAAGCTCGGCCCGTCGTCGCTGCACACCGGCCGCTACCACTTCGAGACCGAAGGGACGAACGGTGCGGCCATCGCCGTCGACCGTCCGGCGACCTCGGTCTGATCGTCAGGGAGACACGACATCATGATGATCGATTACACCGTACTCAAGCTGATCTGGTGGGTGCTCATCGGCGTGCTGCTGATCGGCTTCGCCTTCTTCGACGGCTTCGACATGGGCACAGCCACGCTGCTGCCCTTCCTGGGCAAGACCGACGCGGAACGCCGCGTCATCATCAATACCGTCGCCCCCACGTGGGAAGGCAATCAGGTCTGGTTCGTGACGGCCGGCGGCGCGATGTTCGCCGCGTGGCCGCTCGTCTACGCTGCCGCGTTCTCGGGCTTGTACTGGGCGCTGCTGCTGGTGCTCTTCGCGCTGTTCCTGCGTCCGGTCGGCTTCGACTATCGCAACAAGCTGCCGAGCGCGCGCTGGCGTACTTCGTGGGACTGGGCGCTGTTCGTCGGCAGTGTGGTGCCGTCGCTGGTGTTCGGCGTGGCCTTCGGTAATCTGCTGCTGGGTCTGCCGTTCTCGTTCGACAACACCATGCGCTCGACGTACACCGGCTCGTTCTGGGCGCTGCTCAATCCGTTCGCGCTGCTGTGCGGACTGGTGAGCCTGCTGATGCTGCTCACGCACGGTGCGGCCCACCTGCGCATGAAGGCCGATCCGATCGTGGCTGAACGCGCCGGGCGCATCATGCGCCTCACCGCGCTGGGCACGCTGCTGCTGTTCCTCGTGGCGGGTGTGCTCGTGGCCACGCACGTCGACGGCTTCGCCATCACGCAAATGGGCCCGACCGACTCGCCGGCCAACCCGCTGCTCAAGGAGGTCACGACCGGCCCGGGGCTGTGGCTCACGAACTATCACACCTATCCGTGGATGATCGCGGCGCCCGTCGTGGCGAGCCTGTGCGCCGTGCTCGCGGCGCTGCTTGCGACCAGCCGGGCGTATGCGTGGACGTTCGTCGTGACCGGCCTGATGATGGCCGGCATCATCCTCACCGCCGGCTTCTCGATGTTCCCGTTCGTGATGCCCTCGGCCACGGCGCCGGGCAGCAGCCTCACGGTCTGGGACGCCACCTCGAGCCAGCTCACGCTGCAAATCATGTTGATCGCCGTGATCGTCTTCCTGCCCATCATCCTGCTCTACACCGGCTGGGTGTATCGCGTGATCCGCGGCCGCGTGACGATCGAGACGGTCAACGACAACCCGCACACGATGTACTGATCAAGGAGTCGCGACATGTGGTACTTCTCTTGGATTCTCGGCCTCGGCCTCGCGCTCGCGTTCGGCATCATCAACGTGATGTGGTTCGAAGCGCATGACGACCTCGAACGCCGCAGTCAGGAAGGCAACTGAACCTGACTTGCAGGACGCGGAAATGAAAATCGCGCCCCGTGGGGCGCGATTTTTTTGTCCTGCGACTGCCTGTCCTGCGACGCATCAGCGCTTCGGCATCGACGCGCTTCGCGGACTCATCCCGCGCAACGCGTTCAGCTCAGCAACGTTTGGAGATCCTTGGCCATTGCATCGACCGGCTCGTCCGGACGCATGAACAGGCGCAATTGACCCTTCGGATCGAAGACGTAGATGCCGGCGGTGTGATCGATGGTGTAGTTGTTCGGCGTCGAGCCCTCGACCTTGTTGACCACCACGCGGAACGACTTGGTGACTTCCTTGAGCGCTGCGTCGTCGGCCGGGCGCAGACCCACGAACGCCGGGTTGAACGCGGGCACGTACTGACCCATCAGTTCCGGCGTATCGCGCTGCGGATCGACGGTCACGAAGAGCACCTGCACGCGTTGCGCGTCCGGGCCGAGCTTCTGCATGACCTGATTGAGTTCGGCCATCGTGGTCGGGCAAACGTCAGGGCAATGGGTGTAGCCGAAGAACATCACGACTGCGCGGCCCTTGTAGTCGGCGAGCGTGCGCGTCTTGCCCTGCGGGTCCTGCAACGAGAAGTCCTGCGCGAACTCCTTGTTCCCGGTGATATCGAGACTCTGGAACGACGGACCGTCTTTGCCGCACGCGGCGAGAAGCACGGTGAGTCCCATCAACAACATTGCACGACGCAACCAGATGACAGCGAGCTTCATGAACGAATGACCCCAGAACGTATGGAAAAAATGGCTTCCGAAAATACAACAGGCGCGCCGGTCATAAATACCGTAACGCGCCTGTCCTCGTGACTCACACCATGGCCTTAGCCGAGCAGGAAGATCTGAACATAGTGATCGACCAGCAGCGCGGCAAACAGCAACGACAGGTAGACGATCGAGTAGCGGAACATCGAGCGCGAGAGCGCATCGGAATAGTTGCGCCACAGCTTGATCGCGTACCCGAGGAAGATGCCCGAGAGCACCACCGCCGAGACCAGATACAGATACCCGCTCATGCGATGCGCGAACGGCAGCAGCGACACGGCGAACAGCACCACGCTATAGAGCAGGATTTGCAGACGCGTGTACTTCTCGCCATGCGTGATCGGCAGCATCGGCAGACCCGAATTCACATAATCCTGACGGCGGTAGAGCGCGAGCGCCCAGAAGTGCGGCGGCGTCCAGACGAAGATGATGAGTACCAGAATCCAAGCGTCGGCGGGCACGGCACCGGTCGCGGCGGCCCAGCCGAGCGCCGGCGGCATGGCCCCCGACGCGCCGCCGATCACGATATTCTGCGGCGTGGACGGCTTAAGGACGATGGTGTAGATCAGCGCGTAGCCGACGAACGTGGCGAGCGTGAGCCACATCGTGAGCGCGTTGGTGAACGTGTAGAGCACCACCATGCCGGCCGCGCCGAGGATCGTCGAGAAGACGATGATCTGCCACGGGGCGATCTCACCGCGCGCCGACGGACGCCACGCCGTGCGGCGCATGAGCGCGTCGACGCGTTGTTCGATCAGGCAGTTCACGGCAAAGGCGGATCCGGCGAGCAGCCAGATACCGATGGTGCCACCGATGAGCACCTGCCACGGCACCATGCCGCGCGTGGACAGGAACATGCCGATGACGGCGCAGAATACGGCGAGCTGCGTCACACGGGGCTTGGTCAACGCCCAGTATTGTGCGATACGGCTAGACGGCGGATGGGGAAGGGTCGTGCTTTTCATACACTCAGAGGTAATGCGCTACACCGAGCCAGTCGGGGCGCCAGCGAGTGGTGCGACAGCCGGCTCCGCTGACGGGAGGGGCTTCTGGCGGGCCGGAAGGTCTGCCTGATCTGTCAGGCCGGCCGCAATGGACGCCGCCGTTCTGGCGGCGCGAATGCGGTAGTTTAACATAACGAGCAATAGCAGCAGGACGGCCGCCCCGCCGTTATGCGCGATGGCGTTGAGCAGCGGCCACTGGAAAACGATGTTCGACAATCCCGTCGCGAACTGTACGAGCACCAATATCAATACCAGAATAGACGGCTTTCTGAGCGCGGCATGACGTCGCAGGCGGCTCGCCAGCCACGCCAGATACCCCACGACCACCACCGCGAAGGTTCGGTGCACCCAGTGGATCGCCACGAGCGCGTCCATCGGAATCACCTCGCCACCGGCCGTTTTGCCCAACGCACGCCAGAGCTTGAAGCCGTTGTGGAAGTCCATCGGCGGCACCCACTGCCCCTGACACGTCGGGAAATCCGTACAGGCCAGCAC
>NZ_JAELTP010001096.1 GCF_016428915.1 Pandoraea sp. ASV26 | reverse complement strand
CCCCCCCCCCCCCCCCCCCCCCCCCCCCCCCCCCCCCCCCCCCCCCCCCCCCCCTTTTCAAGCAGAAGACGGCATACGCGATACACAATATCGTCTCGTGGGCTCGGAGATGTGTATAAGAGACAGCATCTGCACCGTGCGGAACACCCGCTCAGGGTGCGGCATCATCACCGTGAAGCGGCCGTCGCCCGTCGTCACGGCGGTCAGGCCACGCGGCGAGCCGTTCGGATTGAACGGATACTGCTCGGTCGGC
>NZ_JAELTP010001095.1 GCF_016428915.1 Pandoraea sp. ASV26 | reverse complement strand
CCCCCCCCCCCCCCCCCCCCCCCCCCCCCCCCCCCCCCCCCCCCCCCCCCCCCCTTTTCAAGCAGAAGACGGCATACGCGATACACAATATCGTCTCGTGGGCTCGGAGATGTGTATAAGAGACAGATGCAGGGTAGTCAGGATCCGAAGGCGCGGGGCGCGACAAGCCGGGGGTCTGGAACGAGGAAAAGAGTTTGACGCGCAGACCAGAATTGGCGGGAATTCGCCGGCATGATGGATGCCGGTCGCGACC
>NZ_JAELTP010001094.1 GCF_016428915.1 Pandoraea sp. ASV26 | reverse complement strand
CCCAGGTGAAGCAGAAGTGCCTGCTCGGCGAGAGCTATCACATTCTGACGATGGACAACGAGCGCGAGACCGTCGCCGACGAGACGCGCCGTTTCTTCCGCGACGCCGTCGCGCGCAGCACCGGCGCTGTCTCTTATACACATCTCCGAGCCCACGAGACGATATTGTGTATCGCGTATGCCGTCTTCTGCTTGAAAAAGGGGGGGGGGGGGGGGGGGGGGGGGGGGGGGGGGGGGGGGGGGGGGGGGGGGGG
>NZ_JAELTP010001093.1 GCF_016428915.1 Pandoraea sp. ASV26 | reverse complement strand
CCCCCCCCCCCCCCCCCCCCCCCCCCCCCCCCCCCCCCCCCCCCCCCCCCCCCCTTTTCAAGCAGAAGACGGCATACGCGATACACAATATCGTCTCGTGGGCTCGGAGATGTGTATAAGAGACAGCTCGTAGATCGCTTCCATGCCGAGGTCGTCGAAGGCGAGCACGCGGGCGGCACGAATCGCCTTGGACACGAGGTAGGCGGCGCCGCCGACAGCCATCAGGTACGCAGCCTTGTGCTTTTTGATGGCT
>NZ_JAELTP010000012.1 GCF_016428915.1 Pandoraea sp. ASV26 | reverse complement strand
CAGCGACACGACGGCGAGGCCGCTTACGCCTAAGGTTCAGCCCCTCTTCACAGTAGATTCGGTAGGTCTTTTTGTGATTGATCAACCAGCCTTCGCGGCGCAGTAGAACGTGAATGCGCTCTACGCCGTAGCGTGTCCGAGTTTCGGCAATCTCCCGGATGCGCCGGCGCTCGGCACGGTCATCACGTGGGCTCGGCACATAGAAGTACGTGGCCTGGCGTAGCTGCAATAGTGCTGTCGCACGCCGGATGCTCACCCGATACGCTTGAATCAAAAAATCAGCCAGCTCGCGCTTACGGGCTGGCTTCACAGCTTTTTTTGCACCACTTCCTGAAGCATTTGCTTGTCGAGGCTTAGGTCGGCCACCATGCGCTTGAGTCGGGCGTTCTCCTCTTCGAGTTGCTTTAGGCGCCGCAACTCCAAAACTCCGAGGCCGCCGTACTTCCTCTTCCGATTGCAGAACGTGGCTTCAGAAATACCCATCTTCCGACACACTTCTGCCACCGTGGTACCCAGTTCGGCCTGCTTCAGCGCGAACGCGATCTGCTCTTCCGTGTACCTAAATTTCTTCATGCAAACCTCCCGCCCGTCAGGGCTTCAAATTTGCCAGAAATCTCTACTTCTCGCCGCTACGTTTTTTCGGGGGGAGGTCAGGGGGAGGTCAACCCGTCGGTGTCGTGTTGTAGTGTGAATTTTTTGTGGCAATCGACAGTTTCCCTTTTGTCGGGGCGTCTGTAATTGGAGTGGTCCGGACATGGGTCGAGAGAGCTGAATGGTTTTGTCTTAAAGTGTCAATTAAATAATTAGTCATGATATATGTTTGATTTATTGTAGGTATTTTTTTGGCTTTTTTAATTAATTACAGGAGTGAAATTCTCCTTGAGTCACTCGATAAGAGGATCTGATCGTGAGGGAGGGATGGGGGTGGAAAGGAGATTCTCGTGTCGTGCGGACAATCCTTGTTTTTGTTATTGCGATGATCTCGTCAAATTTGATTTTTGCGAATGATAAAGATATGACTGTTAAATCGCGAGATTCAGGAGGGGCGGAGCGCATGGTGGCGGATTTAGATAAATCGGAATCTTGTCGAAAATTCACCGCTGATGGTGTGAGGGAGTTTCCATTTAAATATCCAAAAACCATTGAGGAGTTGCTGGAAAATATTTTATATGCGGTAAAGAGCCGAATTTTTGTCGACAAGACGTTGTATACGAAAGATGGATTCGGAAACCTCGTCGGAAGTCTGTCTGTGCGCTATTTCGGACTTGAGTCAACCGGTGGGACGGAAGTAAATTTCTCGAAAATTAAGGGTGATCGAGAGTTCTCGAGGCTTCCTGAGCCGGATAAAAGTTCATTTATCGATGAGGTGACAACCAGTTATTCCGGCGGTTCGGGAGAGATGGATGACGGAGCGTGCTTCGGGACAATAACTGTGAATTTTCAAGAGAATTTATTCCCGTTTTCAGTGGTTGAAAGAGTTTTTGGAACAAATTGGACGGAAATATTACCTCAGATGCCTCCTTCAAGCGGATTCAAGCCATCCATCAACTCCGATGGAAACAAGAAAGTTTCATACGATTTCTCTAATGGGCTCTTCTCGGCCAAGATGAGCGTTGGGACTGCCTATGATGGAACTATTGAAACTGTCAGAGTTTTCATAAGGGAAATTAAATGATTCTGGCAGAACCTATGAATATTTCCCCGAGAATTGAAGCGATCATAAGAGATGCTTTCTATCTCTATCCAAGTGCTGCAACAGCCCTTTTGTTGGCTGCTGAGAAGTCTTACCTATTTTCCGGAATGTTGTCGACGTATTTTGATAAGTCAAAGGGAAATGGGAGCGTTGAAATAGGAGGTGATGAGGTAGCAAAATTTGATGGGGTGGATGTAAAGATAATTATTAACCCTGATTTTGTTCCAAAACCTGGTAGCAGTCAGGAGCAAATAGATAGGTTCGTGATGCTCATGGCTCACGAGCTCGGTCACGCAACGTTGCCCAGTGGCTTTGGCGCGCCTTACGAAGTCGTCAACCCGGATCTTGCTCGAGATCGAGTGCGACTGAACGAAGGAACTGCACTCGTCGGGGAGTACGTGGTCTCGATGCAGCTTGGGATCAAGCTGTACTCGGATCGTAACGTCAACGGAATCCCGGTGCTAAAACCGCTGTTGGATTCGAAATTTTCCGAGAGCGGCATTGATGTTGGGTCCGTAAAGTTTGGTTCCAGCGAATGGAGTTCGCTGTTCAAGCAGAGTTCCGTTCCGGTGGGCGCAGCCGGGGAATGGAACGGAGCATCGAATCCTTCAAGTGCTAAGCATTTGACATATGACTCCTACAGCAGCGCCTGGTGGGTCATGATGGCCTGCTTTGGAAGTGATAAGGCGAACAGCGTTGTTTGGGGGGACGTGGCACTTGGGCAAATCTCATGGAAGACAAATGCCGATGGCACGTATTCTGTTTCGGGACAAAATGTTCCATTGATGGCGACGGGTAAAGACCCTGTCGTCACTGAATATCTCAGTCTGGAGTGCGAGCTTTTGCCAAGTGGCAGGCCGTATGGAGTGCTGATATATGCCATCGGGGATAAGGTTCGGCCGTTCAATAGCCTGAAAATGCTGGTGGGGATAGATGGCGCCGTTACGCTGAAGTCAAGTGTCTTCGAATCGCTCATCTCCACGGGGCAGGGCTCGTTGGTCTACGCTGGCTTCGACGCCGCCGGCAACATCATCATGAGGTATGCGAAGGACGGGGCGCTCGGCAAGAAGGCTATGTTCTACTTCGACAGACAAGGCGTTGCGTCCATCGGATTCGACGGGAACTCTATGATGAGGATTCCCGAAGGTGCGTCTATTTCCGTTTCAGAGTCGGCCGTGCTTTTCGGGCTTAAGGCGGGCGGCCTGACCGGTGCAATTTCGGTGACAGATCGCACCTCCCAAGCGACGTGGCGCAATGCCGACGGGACGTTCTCGGTGGAGTTCAATTCGAGCGCAACGTCTTCGGGCGACCCCGTCAAATGGACGCAGAACGGTAAAACGGCTACCGGTGGTGACCTGGCAGACTTCATTGCCAGGACAAGCCAGGAGGCGATGGCGGTAATTAGTGCTGCGGAATCTCAGGCGGTGGCGTCGCGCGATTCGGCAAAGATGTCGGCTGTAGCCGTCGGCGTCACCGACTCGCGAAGCAACGCCTCTTCAAGCCGATACCTCGCCACCCGCATCGCCTATGGCGATGTCTCCGACAAATGGTTGCCGATGGTGTTGGGCGGGCAGATTACCGATGGTCTGTATCTGGCTGCAAACCAAAACGGTGCTATCCAACAGGCGCTTGCCAGCATCTCCCAGCAGCGCTGGCAAGTTCGCGATCCGTCTTCGTCGATTTTCACGGTACGAGTCTTCGATGCCATTCACCCGCTCGTCCTCGATCTGAGTGGCCGGGGCATTCAACTCATTGCGCCGTGGCAAAGCGATGCCAATTTCGATTTGCACGCCAACGGGCAGAAAAAGCGGGTCGGTTGGGTGGGCGGCGACAGCGGCATTTTCGTGTTCGACAAGAACGGCAACGGCATCATCGACAGTGCTGCTGAATGGTTCGGCGAATCGTTTTCCGCTGACGGAACAGTGCCACCCAAGAATCAAAACGGCTTTGCCGCATTGGCAACGCTGGTGAACGCCGGGGCGACAGTCTTCTCGCGAGACACGGCGAAGATCGATCCCACCACGGGGAAGAGCTATTTCGATCTCGTGCAGATCTGGGTCGATGCGAATCAGGACGGCATCACCGACAAGGGAGAGCTCCGCTCACTTAGCCAACTCAGCATTGCGTCGATCGATCTTCAGTCTGCGGTCGACGGCAGGCAGATCAACGGCGGTGAAATTGCCCTGACGGCCGGTTACACCAAAGATGACGGCTCGCGCGGCGTGATCGCCGACGTCGGTCTGGTCGATGCGACCGGACAGAGTCCAAGCTCGGCGACATGGATGCCCGTTACGGCCGCACTCGTTTTCGCTGAGTATGCGTCCAGAGGCTACGCCGCTTTGAGCAAGGGGCAAGCGCAAGGAATTCTGGCGGCACTGGCTGCAAACAATATCGACGTGTCCGGCGCGATTGACGCCCTGCAATCCCGGATGTCGACCGACCGCGTTCTATTTTCCGGCGGGTACGCATCGCCGCTCATCAAGGTCCGCGATCGCACGCAGATTACGATGTATCAGGACGGCCACGCCGAAACGCAGATCGTCAATAACTCGGGTGTCGCTGCGTTGTCGTTGCTTCAGGATGCTTCGGCGTTCGCGACGAGAGCCAGCAACGTCGCGTCCTCTGTCGTCGCGGGTACCGACAGCATTCTGCTGGCGCAAAAGGATGCACAAGTCGCCAATGCGACAGGCACGGCCGCCGCACGTACACAGGCGGATGGCTCGGCCAATGCCGCGGCGACCGCCTGGGGGCGTGCCATTGCAGACTATCTGGGCACCGGCCTGACGTCAGCTCAGTTGACTGCCCGGATGGAAAGTTTGCGCCTGAGTCTGAACGCGCTCGTGCCGGTCAACGGCTCCGCCACCGGGCATCTGCCAGGCGGCTACACCTATTTCTCACCCGGCGACGCGAGCCTTGCAGCGGAAGCCTTTGACGGCTATGCAGGCGCGGTACAACTGCTCGGCAATACAAAGATCGCACTGGATTCGCTACTCGCGGCCATGGCCCAGTCGGCGGGCTACACGCGCGCTTACCTCGGTCAAACAGGAGGCACGGTCACGGTGACGGACGGCTTCAATCTTTTGCTCGCAGGCAATGGCGTGCAGACGTTCGCATTGGGCGCGAACGTCGATCACGTTGCACTGAGCACTGCGAGCGGCACCGTCATGCTGCAAGGTTTTCAGGTCGGCGCGACGGGCGACCAGCTTCAGTTCCTGGGGGTAGGGAGCAGTGTCAGTATCCGAAGCATTGCCGGCGGTATCCAGATCATGTCGGGCGACGGGCTGCGATATGCGAATCTGATGGGCGTGAGCGCCGATAAACTCGATCTCTTTGCGAACATCACCGGCGTCTCCGAGATATCGTTCGCCGACTTCTCGCTGGCGGGAACCCGCAGCATCGAAGGTGTGCGTCTGTACGATGGTCAGGTACACATTCGCAAGATCACCGCGTCGAACTTCGGTGACACGCTGATTGGCGACAGCGAAGCGACCACGCTGGTCGGTGGGCGGGGCGACGACACGTTCATCGTCACCGGACGTGGCTATCAAATCGACGGCGGACTTGGCGAAGACCGCGTTTCCTACGCCAAACAGAGCGAAGGGGTCACCGTCAATCTCAAGACAGGCACCGACAGTCTCGGCAGCTCGTTGTTTCAGATCGAGCAACTCATCGGGACGGACTATCGGGATACGCTGACCGGCGACATGCACAACAACGTGTTCGATGGCGGTAAAGGTTACGACACGATCGAGGGCGGCGGCGGCAACGACGTGTATCTGTTCGGCCGGGGCGGCGGCGTGGACACTCTCGTCAACGGTATTGCGGCCAACGGTGGACCCAGCTCAGTACTCAGACTCAAGGCTGGCATCAGCGGCGATCAACTCTGGTTGAGTCGGGACGGCAATCACCTCGTCGTCACCATTCTGGGGGCAAGTGATCGCGTCATTGTGAGTGACTGGTTCGCCTACGATTATCGAAAGCTCGGTGCCATCGAACTTGCGAGCGGGGAGCGCCTTGATTTGGCGTCGATCGAGCGCCTCGTGACAACGCTTGCCGCATATCAACAAGCGCACACCGATTTCGATCCGCGTAGCGCACAGATGCTGCCTGACGGCATTTCGTTGGCGTCGTCCTTCTCGAGCCAGGTCTCGGTCCCTCAGGTGCCGCAGGCATCGAACGTCGCGTTGGAGGTCAAGCGTGCGGTCGATGGTGGACGGGCAACCTCTGGTGCGGCGTCGGCCAACAGCGCAGTGTCGAGCGTCAATGGCAACTGGAATGTCGTTGCCAATGCCAGCGCGTCGGCGCGCAGCATATGGACCCAGGTCTCCCCCATCGGCATCCCGGCGGGTACGCACCTCTATAGCTACCAGACAACGCTGATGTCGGAGACCGTCGTCGCGCTTTCCAATCGTAATTTCGCGAGTGGCGACCCCGTATGGGGAAAACCGGCCGACGTCACCAGTTGGCGAGAGTTGGGCGGCATGGAAAGCGACCGCATTTATTTCACCCGCTCGTTCACAAGCAGCCGTCCGGTTTCCACATCCACTAACATCATCGAATGGCGTACGCCCAGTGTGCAGCGCGACATGCTTGCCGACGCGGATGTCATTGCCGCCAACATCGGCGCAGTCTCGGCGTCCGGACAGACCATCGGTTCAGCTGCGTCCGCTCGGCAACAGGCGTTGGTGACGGCCAATCAGGCCAACAACGCGCCGGGGACGGCCACAAGCGCACAGGCGCGATCTTCTGCCCTCGCATTCGAACAGGGGCTCGCCAATGCCATCGCGGCCTATCAGGCGCTGGCTGGCAACGTCTCCCAGATCGCGGCGGCAGTGTCGCGTAATGCTAGCCGTTTGGGCGGGATCATGCCCGCAGGTTCCAACTGGTCCGAGCAGGTTTGGATTCCGGAAAACCTCGTCACGCACGCACCGGGATACTGGCTGACGGTCAACTATTCGATTGGGTTCAGCTTCTACTCGTCTGTCGACGAGGCGAAGTACAACGCTCTCGTCAACATGCAAGCGGTTGGGCAGAGCGCCTACGCGGCCGCGGCCGCCGCCATGGATACGCTGCGCGCAGTCTTTGGCACGATGGGCGACTGGTCCAGTGCGCAAATCGTTTCGGCCGGAGGCTCCGCGATCGCGAGTGCTGGCGGAGATCTGCTCGTGAGCACCGGAGGCGGCGCCCACTCGATGACGGGCGGCAGTGCCCGAGACACCTTCGCATTTGTCGGCACGACCGGCGCGGCGAACGATACCGTCAACAGCTTCCAGACGGGGGCCAATGGCGACCGCGTGTTGATCGTCCCGAACGGTACGCGTACGGTTTATTTGGGCGAGAACTCTGCCGGTGCGCTGAGACTCGCGTTTGCTACGGGCAGCGGTGCGACCGGTACGGTTCAGCTCACGGGCGTGAATTACCGCGACTTCTCACTGTACGACAACCTGCGGGGCATCGAGACGGCGGATTTCCGCGACATGGCGCACGGTGTCAACGTCGCGCTGACGTCGGTGACGCCGCGCGATGCCGATGGCTTCACGCACGTTCGGAATCTCACTGGCACGGCCTTCGCAGACGCGCTTGTGGGCGACGCGCGGGACAATATTCTGATGGGCGGTGCCGGGGACGACCTGCTGATGGGGGGGATCGGCAACGACACCTACATCTGGCGCAAAGGCGACGGTAACGACACCATTCGCGAACAAGATCAGGGCATGACACCCGGCAACACTGACGTCCTGAAGCTGGTCGACGTGAATACCGAGGACGTGGGTTTTTCGCGTCGCGGCGACGACCTGCTCGTTAAGATTCTGTCCACGAACGAGCTCATTACGATTCAGGATCAATACGGTTCGGTAGACCAGCGTGTTGAGGTCGTGGAGTTTGCCAACGGCTCGCAGCGGCTGTTGCCCGTCGCCAACACGCCGCCGACCGGCATCGTGCAGATAAAGCGCGGCACCGATGTAGTGTCGTCCGGCGGTTCGCTCATGCAGGGCGACGTGCTGAGTACGACGCACAATCTGGTGGATCCGGATGGCCTCGGTGCGATGCGCTATCAATGGTTTGCAGACGGTGTTGCCATTGGGGGCGCAACGTCTACGACATTCGTGCTCTCGCAGACCGAAGTGGGCAAACAGATCAGCGTGCGACTGGAGTACACGGACGGCCTCGGCACGGTGGAGTCGGTCGGTTCTGCACAAACCCCGGTGGTGATCAACAAGAACGATGCGCCGGTCGGTGTCGTGACGATTTCCGGTTCTGTGGTTGAGGGACAGACGCTACGGGCTTCTCACAATCTGACCGATGCAGACGGCATGGGCGTGGCCCGGTATCAGTGGTATGCGGACGGCGTGGCGATCGACGGTGCGACGTCGGACACGTTGTTGCTCACGGAGCGGCAAGGCAACCGCAAGATCACGGTGACGGCTAACTATATCGACGGGTTCGGTACCGCCGAATCGGTGAGTTCGGCCCCGACGGTTGCTGTGGCGCATCTGAACAGAGCCCCCAGCGGCACTGTCGGCATGCAGTTGAACGGTGTGAGCGTCGACAGCGCAACCGTGCTCAAACAAGGCGACGTACTCAACGCCATCAATTCGCTGACGGATCTGGACGGTATGGGTGTCGTTTCGTACCGCTGGTATGCCGACGGCCAATTGATCGTCGGTGCCACCGGCAACCAACTGACGCTTGCGCAGGCGCAGGTCGGCAAGCGTATCAGCGTCAAGGCCGAGTATGTGGATGGGTTCGGCACGCGAGAGCAGGTGGAGAGTGCGCATTCGTCGTCCGTGCTTAATGTCAACGATGCGCCTGTTGGGGATATCACCATCCTGGGCTCGCCGACATTCGCAGCGAAGCTCTCCGTAGCGCAGAACTTCACCGATGTGGATGGCGTCGGCACGCTGAGCTATCAGTGGTACGCCGACGGCGTGCTGCTGGCAGGAAAAAACGCCGCAACGCTGGATCTCACGCTGAACCTGATCGGCAAGGCGATCACCGTATCCGTGAGCTATGTGGACGGGTTCGGTACGACGGAATCTCTGATATCGCGCGCCACGCAACCGGTTCAGCGTGGATTTGCTGGCACGTCCGGCAACGACATAATTTATGGAACCGCCGGTGCCGATGTCATGGTCGGCCTTGACGGCGACGATACTTACTATGTCAACCATGAGGGTGATGTCGTCATCGAGGCCCCGAACGAGGGACGCGACACGGTGTATGTGTCGATCAAGAACTACACCTTGCCCGAGAACGTTGAGTCGGGCCGACTGACCGCCAACGGTGCAACGCTGATTGGAAATCAGTTGCAGAACTCGTTTATCGTGGAAAGTGCGGGCGGAAACAAGCTGATCGGCGGCGGGGGGCAGAACGATGTCGTGAGTTACATCTTCGCCAAATCGGGCGTCATTGCGACGATGCTCGGTGACGAAGATTGGGACTTCCCTACCAAGCCAAGCGGCGACGTCCTGGAGGGCATGCGCAATCTGGTCGGCAGTAACTACAACGATGTGCTGACGGGAGACAATGCCGACAATCTTATCTCCGGCGCAGCTGGCGACGACATTCTCTGGGGGCGGGGCGGCGCAGACCTTCTGGTTGGCGGGCAGGGGAGCGATACGTACCTGTTTGGTCGTGGCGACGGTGCGGACAGGATCACCGAGATCTACAACCCGCAGGACACCAACGTCGTCTCGTTTCTGGAGGGGATCAAGCGCGATCAGTTGTGGTTCAAGAGAGTCGATAACAATCTCGAAATCAGCATTATCGGCACGCAAGACACACTGACCATTAACGGCTGGTATGGAGGGAATGGGTGGCCGATTCAACAGTTTCGTACCGCCGACAATTACGTTTTGCGAGGGGAGCAAGTGTTCTCGCTTGCCGATGCTATGTCGCAGCTGCCTCCTCCGTCCGGAACTGAGCTGCCGCCCGAGTATGAGTCCTTCCTAAGTACCACGATTTCTAGCGTGTGGCGCAAGAACGCAGCACCGACCGGCAGCCTCACGATTGTCGGATCTCCGATCGTTGGGAAGATGCTGGAGTTGAGGGACTTCATCAGCGACTCGGACGGCATTAACTCGTATACACGCCGTTATCAGTGGTACGCGGACGATATTCCTATCCAGGGCATGACCGGGATAGGCTTCATCGTAGATTCGAGCTTGGTCGGCAAGGCGATTTCCGTGCAGGTCAACTATAAGGACGGCAACGGCGTTGCCGAGTCCGTCCGATCGGCCGTCACGTTTCCGGTGATTGCCGGAGCAAGCTCGGCAACGATTCAAGCCACACCTGCGGCGACTAGCAATTTCAGCGTTGAACAACTGATTCAGGCGATGTCGTCGTTTGCACCGGAAACGGGCGGTCGAAGCGATCTGGTGCCGATGCAACAGGACCGCCAGGACATCAGACTTGCGGTGGCGCACTGAGTCTCTGGTGTCTGCCGCTCCATCTCATCACCCTCCAGCAACTCATCGGGCATCCGGTCGGTTCGACGGATGCCCGGCAGCGCCTTGCACTCAGGACGTCAATGAACGAAATATCGAGCCAGTTCGCGGCAGCGCACGCTGGCGAGCCCTTGCCGCTAGAGCAGGCGTTACCGATCGACACCGGTCTGGGCGCGCTGCTGATGATGGCGAAGCTGCACGGCATTGCCGCCGATGAGGCGCAGTTGCAGCATGCGTTCGGGTACACCGCATTTACGTCGCGGACGATCGTACTTGCATCAAGACAACTCGGCATGACGGCACGGATCGTCAGGCAGCCGCCGGAACGTCTTGGGCAAGTACCGCTCCCCGCTATCGCCGTGGATGATGCGGGTGAGCATTTCATTCTTGCAAGAGTGGACGTCGCTGATGCTGCTCAGTCGAAGGTACTTCTCCAATATCCCGGCAAGCCGCCGGAAGTGCTGGCGCTCACGGCCTTCCTGTCCCGGTGGTCGGGTGACGTCATTTTCTTCACGAGCAAGGCGTCGTACGCAGGGGAAATGAGCAAGTTCGATTTCACGTGGTTTATTCCGGCCATCGTGAAATACCGGCGTCTGCTCGGTGAAATCCTGGTGATCTCACTCGTATTGCAGTTGATCGGACTCGTCACGCCGATGTTTTTCCAAGTTGTGATGGACAAGGTGCTGGTCAATCACGCGATGAAGACACTGAACGTGATCGCCGTCGGATTAGTGTTCGCGATTGTCTTCGAGGCGCTTCTCGCCGGCATTCGCACCTACGTCTTCGCGCAAACCAGCAGCAAAATCGATGTGGAGCTTGGCGCGCGTCTTTTCCATCATTTGCTGGGTTTGCCGATTGCCTATTTCCAATCGCGGCGCGTCGGCGATTCCGTCGCTCGCATGCATGAGTTGGAGAGTATCCGGTCGTTCCTGACGGGGAACGCCATGACAGTCGTGCTCGACTTCCTGTTCTCCTTTGTCTTTCTCGCGGTCATGGCGTGGTACAGCGTCTGGCTCACGCTCATCGTGCTGGCATCGATACCGGTGTATTTCGCGCTATCGATGCTGCTGACGCCAGTGCTTCGCGCCCGGCTTAACGAAAAGTTCAATCGAGGTGCGGAGAACCAGTCGTTTCTCGTCGAGACCATCGGTGGTGTGGACACCGTCAAGGCCATGGCGCTCGAACCGCGATGGCAACAAAAATGGGAGAAGCAGCTCGCGGGCTATGTCGCCGCTGGCCTGGCGACGAGCAACATCGCGCTGGTCGCCAGTGGCTGCGTGAATCTGGTGAGCAAGATCGTGACGGCGCTCATCATGTGGTTTGGGGCGCGCTTTGTGATCGACGGCGATCTGAGTGTCGGTGAACTCGTGGCGTTCAACATGCTTTCCGGGCAGGTAGCCACACCCATCCTGCGCATTGCGCAGCTGTGGAACGATTTCCAGCAGGTGGGTATCTCCATGAGTCGACTCGGCGACATTCTCAACGCACGTACCGAGGTGAGTGGTCAGAAGGCACGTCTGCCACGAATTTCCGGTGCGATCACGCTCGAACGGGTGAGCTTTCGCTATCGACCGGATGCCGCAGAGGTGCTGCGCGATGTCAGCATCGAAATCGCGCCGGGTGAAGTGATCGGTATCGTGGGCAGATCGGGGTCGGGAAAAAGCACGCTGACACGCCTTGTGCAACGACTGTATGTCCCTGAACGAGGGCGCGTGCTGATCGACGCGCAGGACATGTCGGTCATCGACACCACGTCGCTGCGGCGTCAGATAGGCGTCGTGCTCCAGGAGAACGTACTGTTCAGCCGCTCGGTGCGCGAGAACATCGCCGTCAGTGACCCCGCCATGTCGCTTGAACAGGTGATCGCTGCGGCGAAACTCGCAGGGGCACACGATTTCATCTGCGAGCTGCCAGAAGGCTACGAGACAGTTGTCGGCGAGCATGGGACTGGGCTTTCCGGCGGTCAGCGTCAGCGAATCGCCATCGCTCGCGCCCTGATCACCAACCCCCGTGTGCTGATTTTCGACGAGGCGACCAGTGCACTCGACTATGAGTCGGAGCGGATCATCCAGAACAACATGCGGCGCATCTGCGCCGGACGCACGGTCCTGATCATTGCGCACCGTCTTTCGGCGGTTCGCGAAGCCAATCGCATCGTCGTGATGGATCGGGGGCAGGTTGCGGAGATCGGTTCACACGAAGCGCTTCTGGCGCTTCCGGACGGTATCTACGCCTACCTCCACCGATTGCAGCGAGGCGAAGATCCCGCAGACGGGCCCGTCCACTCGGCTCAGGCGGAGGGGGCGGCGTGAGCGGGAAACACAGGCTAGGCGCGCTCGCGCAACTGCTCGGTCGTTATGCCGAGGTATTCGTGCATTACTGGAAGCTTCGCAAGTCGATGAGCGGGCCGTTGCTTAACGTGTCGGAGTCGGAATTCCTACCGGCGGCGCTCGCGCTTCAGGAGCGCCCCGTTTCGTCGATGGCGCGATGGACGGCTCGTCTGCTCATCGCCCTCGTCGCATGCGCGGTCCTTTGGGCCACGCTAGGGAAGATCGACATTGTCGTCAGCGCGAACGGAAAAATCATCCCGTCGGGTAACACCAAGACCATTGCTTCGGTCGACGTCGCGGCGGTTAGGGCGCTGCATGTCTACGAAGGCACGTCGGTTCGCAAAGGTGACGTGCTGATCGAACTCGATAGTAGCGGCCCGGATGCCGAGCATGACAAAGCGTCAGGCGATGCGAGTGTCGCGATGATCCAGACTGCGCGAGCCAGGGCACTCATTGAGGCAATCGACCGTGGCGTTCGACCGCATATTCCTCGCATTGATGGCATCGCCGAGTCGGCACGTCTGGCCGGGCAATCGCATGTGGAGGGGCAGTACGCCGACTTTCGCGCCAAACTCGCGCGTATCGACGGGGAGGTCGTCCGGCTGTCTGCCGCTCTGCCGCTTGCGTCGCAACGCGCCGCCGACTACAAGCAACTGGCCCTTGAACACGACGTGTCGGAACATGCCTGGCTGGAGAAGGAGCAGGCACGCATTGAGATGGCCGGGCAACTGAACAACGCGCGCAACGAACGCTCGGCACTGATCATGCAGGTCAAAAAGGAAGCCTATGACGCGCTGTCGGAAGGCGAGAAGGCGGCCGCGTCGAGTCGACAGGATGCGCGCCGGGCAGGGAGCCACAGCGAACTATTGCAGCTCAAGGCACCGGTCGATGGCACGGTGCAGCAGCTGAGCGTGCACACCGTCGGCGGCGTGGTGCCCGCCGCCCAGCCGTTGATGATGATTGTGCCGCGCGAGAGCACCGTGGAAGTCGAAGCGATGTTGGAGAACAAGGATGTCGGGTTTGTGCAGGAGGGGCAGCGCGTTGCGGTCAAGATCGAAGCTTTCGATTACACGCGATACGGCACGGTTCCGGCGACAGTGACACGCATTTCTCGCGATGCCATTCAGGATGAAAAGAGGGGGCTAATTTACTCGGTCAGGATGAGTTTGGAGCGTGCAGACCTCAACGTCGGCAACGCTCGCGTGCCGTTGTCGCCGGGGATGGCGGTCAACGCCGAGATCCGGACGGGCACGCGACGCGTGATCGAGTACGTGATGTCGCCGTTGCTCCAGCACCGGCAGGAGGCGCTTCGTGAGCGTTGATCTGTACCGTCGACGGATGAGTTCGCAAGCAAGGCTTTACACATTGCTGGCGATGCTCGGTGCTTTTTGCGTCGTACCGTGCGCGATGGGACGCGATTTCGTGGAACGTCTGTCCACACCGATCGAGGATCCACTGCTTGCGTTCCCACCTGTGCTGAGGACGGGCGCAATATTGCCGGGCGACAGCGGCACGGTGCCATGTCCCGTCGCGCTCGATTCGGGCGAACCGCTCACGCTCGCAGCCGCCGTCGATTTCGCGCTCTGCGGCAACGCGCAGGTGCGCGTCACGTGGGCAACGATTAAACAGCAGGCGGCAGGCCTGGGAGAAGCGCGTTCAGCGTATCTCCCGGTGATCAACGGATCTGTCAGCCGAACGAACGACCGGACAGAATATCCCGACTTGCGACTCGACAGCACAAACGTGCGAGCGACCACTATGTATGCCGGGCTTTCGTGGCGGCTGTTCGATTTCGGTGGTCGAAGCGCCAACCACCGGGCAGCTACGGCGTTGCTCGACGCCGCCGTCGCAAGTCACGACGCGACGATTCAAAAGGTCTTGTCCTCCGTGATTGGCACGTATTTCGACGTGGAGCGCACTTATTCGCTTCGAAAGATTCAAGAGCAGAGCGTCACGCTGGCGGGGAAAACTTTTCAGGCGGCGCAACGTCGCGAAGCGCGCGGATACGGTTCGAAAAGCGACACCCTACAGGCGCAGGCTGCGCTGGCGAAAGCGGAACTAGCAACATCGCGTGCCCGAGGTGAGTTTAGGAAAGCGCAGGCGGCGTTGTCCTACACCCTTGGGCTGCCCGCGCAAGCGGAAGTGACACCTGCCGAGGAGACAGAGGGGGCGGTCACTATCGATTCGCTCGGACCGGGTCTGGGAGAGTGGTTGTCGCAAGCGGAGTCAAACCATCCGGCGATTGTCGCGGCACGCGCACAAGTGGATGCGGCCCGCGCCAAGGTCACGGCAACGCGCTCCGAGGGCTTGCCCACGATTGACGTCACGGGAAATTTCTATCAAAACGGTCGCCCCAATCAGGGGGTGGCGCCTTCGCTTACACGTGAAACAGTCATCGGCGTCACCTTGAACATCCCGATCTTCGACGGGTTTTCTCGCAGCTACAAGGTTCGCGGCGCGCAGGCGGCCGTCGAGCAGAGGGAAGCCGAGTTGGTCGATGTCAGCCGTCAGACGCTGAGCGACATAGTCAAGGCGCACGCCGATGCGACGGTCGCGTTGCGAAACCTGCGCGCGTCGGAATTGCTACTCAACACGGCGCGGCTAGCCTTGTCGAGCGTTCAGCGCAAGTTTGATCAAGGCGCGGCCGATATCGTCGAAATGCTCAGTAGCCAATCGGTGGTGCTCGACGCAGAGCAGGAGCGCTTGCGCACGGTGGTGGAGTGGCACTCGGCACGCCTCACCCTCTTATCGAGGGCTGGCGTGCTCGGCCGAGGTGAACTTGTCATGAATGCATTCAAGCCACAAAGTCCGTAGCGTCTGACGCCTCACGACAGCCCTGCAGATCCTGGCGCACCGCCTGCAGCTTCTCTTGCGCCACTGCGTTAGTGTACTGGTCTAAGAGATCCGGACACTAATTTAAGCGAAAATGCTCGTCATGAAGAGGTGTCTGGTGACCCAACAACGTCGCTCGTTTTCCCCCGAGTTCAAACTCGATCGCAGATATAACTTTGGCGATATCCCACGCGTGCTGAGAGCTCTCCGTGCTAGATGCCTAAATCGGTTCTTGCTGCCCTGAGTCGATGTGCAAACGGGTCATGGGGCCACCTCTCCACGTCGGGAATTTTAGTTGGCCTAGGTCGTGAATTTCTCAAAATCAAGAGATCTCGGAGTTTTATTTCTTATTTTAGGTATTAGATGTGTTATTAATTTCAAGAAAACTAGATTCTTAGAATTTTTCTTGCTTTGGCTGGGCGTCTGCGAGCCTCGCGCAAATTTTCACTCGGGCACGTCTCGTACGCGTACCGGTGGGCTGGGCACGCATGGCGGCTCAATTCGATGCGTATGAATGCGCATTTCGCTGTTTCTGCACGGCTGGCCATCGTTCACGAGGGGAGCAAAAGCCCTCATGACGTAAGGTTTTGTGTCGGACATGGCCCGATGCCGGTAGCAATTCACTGCACAAACCTCGTGGCTGTTCATCACTTCGACTGTAGCAAACGTGCGCGCCGTTAAGGGTGGGAGCTGCGGTTGTCTCGTATGTCGTTGATTTCAATAAGTTTGTGTCGGCCGCTGGTCTGGCCAGTTCAAAGTTGAGTGAACAAAGTTCAAAATTCAGTGAATCTCGACATCGATTCGACAAAAACTCGACTAAGGGAAAACCCCGTGTCTTGAAATCGTCAGACCCCGTCCCTATAATTAGCACTCGTTGGCGCAGAGTGCTAACGCCATGAATTCACCACATATGCAAATCATTGCATATGAGTTTTGACGATCTCACTTGAGAGAAAGAGGAGCTTGTAATGAACCTTCGTCCCTTGCATGACCGCGTTATTGTCAAGCGCCTGGACAACGAAACGAAGACCGCATCGGGCATCGTGATCCCTGACGCCGCCGCTGAAAAGCCGGATCAGGGTGAGATCCTGGCTGTCGGCCCGGGCAAGCGCGATGATCAAGGCAAGTTGATCGCACTCGACGTGAAGGTGGGCGACCGTGTTCTGTTCGGCAAGTACGCCGGCCAGGCTGTGAAGGTCGATGGCCAGGAACTGCTGGTCATGCGCGAAGAAGACATCATGGCCGTCGTGGCCGCCTAAGTCTGTCTCCCCCAGACATCTTACGTAAAGTATTCAAGGAGTTATTGCAATGGCAGCTAAAGAAGTCGTTTTCGGCGACGCCGCTCGTGCCAAGATGGTCGAGGGTGTCAACATCCTCGCCAATGCCGTCAAGGTGACCCTGGGCCCGAAGGGCCGTAACGTGGTGCTCGAGCGCAGCTTCGGCGGCCCGACCGTGACCAAGGACGGTGTGTCGGTCGCCAAGGAAATCGAACTCAAGGACAAGCTCCAGAACATGGGCGCGCAAATGGTCAAGGAAGTGGCTTCCAAGACCAGCGACAACGCCGGTGACGGCACCACCACCGCAACGGTGCTGGCTCAGTCGATCGTGCGCGAAGGCATGAAGTTCGTGGCCTCGGGCATGAACCCGATGGACCTCAAGCGTGGTATCGACAAGGCCGTTGCTGCCGCCATCGAAGAACTGCGCAAGATCAGCAAGCCCTGCACGACCAACAAGGAAATCGCGCAAGTCGGCTCGATCTCGGCCAACAGCGACACCTCGATCGGTGACTACATCGCCAAGGCGATGGACAAGGTCGGCAAGGAAGGCGTGATCACCGTCGAAGACGGCAAGTCGCTGCAAGACGAGCTGGACGTCGTCGAAGGTATGCAATTCGACCGCGGCTACCTCTCGCCGTACTTCATCAACACTCCGGAAAAGCAAGTCGCGATCCTGGAGAACCCGTTTGTCCTGCTGTTCGACAAGAAGATCTCGAACATCCGCGATCTGCTGCCGGTGCTCGAGCAAGTCGCCAAGGCTGGCCGTCCGCTGCTGATCATCGCCGAAGATGTCGAGGGCGAAGCCCTGGCAACGCTGGTGGTGAACAACATCCGTGGCATCCTGAAGACCTGCGCCGTCAAGGCACCGGGCTTCGGCGATCGCCGCAAGGCCATGCTGGAAGACATCGCCATCCTGACGGGCGGCCAAGTCATCGCCGAAGAAGTCGGCCTGACGCTGGAAAAGGCCACGCTCAACGAGCTGGGTCAAGCCAAGCGCATCGAAATCGGCAAGGAAAACACCATCATCATCGACGGTGCCGGTCAAGCTGCGAACATCGAAGCGCGCGTCAAGCAAATCCGCGCCCAGATCGAAGAAGCTTCGAGCGACTACGACCGTGAAAAGCTGCAAGAGCGCGTGGCCAAGCTGGCCGGCGGTGTTGCCGTGATCAAGGTCGGTGCTGCGACCGAAGTCGAAATGAAGGAAAAGAAGGCACGCGTCGAAGATGCACTGCACGCTACCCGCGCTGCCGTGGAAGAAGGTATCGTCCCGGGCGGTGGTGTTGCCCTGCTGCGCGCTCGCGTGGCCGTTGCCGACATCAAGGGCGCCAACGCTGACCAGGACGCCGGTATCAAGATCGTCCTGCGCGCGATGGAAGAGCCGCTGCGCCAGATCGTCACCAACGGTGGCGAAGAAGCCAGCGTCGTTGTGGCCAACGTGATTGCCGGTAAGGGCAACTACGGCTACAACGCGTCGACCGGCGAGTACGGCGACCTGGTGGAAATGGGCGTTGTGGATCCGACGAAGGTCACCCGCACCGCACTGCAAAACGCCGCTTCGGTTTCGGGCCTGCTGCTCACGACCGACTGCGCCGTTGCCGAACTGCCGAAGGAAGATGCTCCGATGGCTGGCGGCATGGGTGACATGGGCGGTATGGGCGGCATGGGCATGGGCATGTAAGTCTCGCAAGAGACTGCATGACGGGGCGCCGCAAGGCACCCCGCCTGCCGAGTCGCCGGGCTTCACAGCGGAATGCAGCGCAAGCTTTGATTCTGCAATTGAAGCCCGCACCAAAACGGCAACGAGTTCTCCGGAATTCGTTGCCGTTTTTTTATGGCGGAATCTGTGGCCGAGTTTATGGCTAAGCTGGCGGAATGCCGCTGTTGCCACTGTTGCCGCTGCGCACACGCGGTGTGATGAGCGGTGTCGTGGCCGCGATCTCATCTTGCATCCACTGCCAGAATGCGTGAATGGCACGTTCGCGCGGATGATTTTCCCGCCAATTCACGTGATATTCGAGGCTCGGTGGAATGCGCGCATCGCCGATCTGTACCAACTCGCCTGACGCGAGCGCATCGCGCACGAGCAAGCTGCGTGTCGTGGCTACGCCCTGTCCGGCAATCGCCGCGCGCAGGAGCAACCCGGAATCGTCGAAAATCGGCCCCCGCGTGGGCTCGTGCGGCGGCAAACCGGCGGCGACTTGCCAATCTCGCCACGATCGATGGGCGAAGCGCAGCATCGGCAGTTTGTCCGTATCCGCAATCGTGAACCCCGGTATGCGCGCGATCAGATCGGGGCGGCACACGGCGATCACGTAGTCGTCGAGCAGTTTGCGCGTGACGAATCCCGTCTCCTCCACTCGTTGATGCCAGATGCCGACGTCGACCGAATACGGGTCGGGGGCGGCGATATCGGCGTGAATCCGCACCATCAGATCGATGCCGGGATGCTGCTCGCTAAAGCGATTCAGCCGGGGAATCAGCCATTGCGCCGCAAGATCGGTCATCACGCTGATTTCCAGACGCACCGTGGCAGGCAACGCCCCAGGCGCCGTGCCCGCACGCGCTTCGGTGATCGCCTCGTCGAGTTCCGACATGCCGATGCGAACCCGCTCGGCCAGACGCGCCCCGACGCTGGTCGGAATCATCCGGGCGCCCACGCGGCGGAACAGCGCCGTGCCGAGCTGTTGCTCGAGTGAGCGCATGTGGTGGCTCACCGCACTGTGCGTCAAATTCAATTCCTCCGCCGCACGCGTAAAACTACGGTGACGGGCGGCCGCTTCAAGCGCACGCAGTGATTGGAGGGGAGGCAGGTGCTGGAACATGATGTCAAATTCTACTCACAATGCGCGCGCAAAGGTTTCGTTGGCTTCGCCACGCCGTTGCGCCGACAATCCCTACCCAAGCAATTGACCAGGGCAGGGCTTCATGTCGAAAGCACTTCGTATCTTCGTGCTGTTCGCCTGCGGATACTTCGTCTCATACGTGTACCGCGGTGTGAACATTGGGTTTGCGCCGTTCATGACGCGCGAACTCGGTCTCTCGTCCGCCGATCTCGGCTTGCTGACGAGTCTTTATTTTCTGGGTTTCGCCGGGGCGCAATTGCCGGCTGGCGTTCTGCTCGACAAATTCGGTCCGCGCCGGGTGGCGTCGCTCGTGCTGCTGTTGGCGGCGGCGGGCGCCGCGCTGTTCGGTCTGGCGCACGGCGTTGGCGCGCTGATGGTGGGGCGTCTGCTCATTGGGGTGGGCGTGTCGGTGTGTCTGGGCAGTGCGTTCAAGGCGCTGGCGCAATGGTTTCCGGTGGCGCGCCTGCCGTTGCTCAATGGTCTGGTGATGGCCGTGGGCGGCATGGGCGGGGTCGTGGTCGGCACACCGCTTAACTGGCTGCTCGGGCTGACGGACTGGCGCATCGTGTCGTTCGGACTGGCGGCGCTGACGGTCTTCATGTCGGTGGCACTGTGGTTCGGTGCGCCCGAGAAGCCGGGCTCGCACGCGCAAGGCGGGCTGTCGGAAGCGTTGACGGGCGTTCGTCAGGTGTTGGGAAGTGCCATGTTCTGGAAGGTGACGTCGCTCTCCGGCATCACGCAGGGCGTGTTCTATGCGATGCAATCGCTGTGGATGGCGCCGTTCATGCGCGACGTGGAAGGGTTGTCGGAGGCGCAGGCGGCATCTCTGGTATCGGTCGTGGGGCTCGCGATGATGGCCGGCAGCGTCGTTTTCGGTGCGGCCGCACGCTCGCTCGAACGTCGCGGCGTGAGCGTGTTCGCGTTTTCCGGCGTGGGCATGGTGTTGTTCGTCGTCGTGCAGTGGCTGCTGATGGTGCGTGCACCGATTGCGCCGGTCTGGCTGTGGGCTGCGTACGGGATTTTCGGCGGCACGGGCATTCTGTCCTACGCCGTGCTCGCGGAGCATTTCCACGGCACGCTGATCGGACGCGTGAATACATCGCTCACGCTCGTCATCTTCCTGCTGATTTTCTTCTGTCAGGTGGGCGTGGGGGCCATGCTCGGGACTTACGCCGCTCACAGTGCGCAGGCGCATTTCTCTGCCTGGACGGTGCTGATCGTGCTTCAGGTGCTGGGCGCGGTATGGTACTTCTGGCCGCGCCGTCAGCGCGTTGGCAACGTTGCTGCGGCTTGAATCGATGTGACGTGAGGCAGCGGCCCGCATTGCGGGCCGTTTTGCTTTTAGCGCCCGGCTTCGAGCGCGCGCAACCACGCGCTCAAGCCGGACTCGATCTGCGCGAGCGCCGCGGCCGGGAGCGGCGCCAGCATGCGATGCTCGTTGGCGACGTGCGCCTCGACGGCTCGCTCGATCAACGCGAATCCGGCCTGCGTGAGTTGCACGAGCGTGCTGCGTGCGTCGTCCGGGTTGGCCACGCGGGCAATCCAGCCCCGCGCTTCCAGACGCTGCAATCGATGCGTCATCGTCCCCGACGTCACCATCAACGTGGAAAACAGGGCGGTCGGCGCCAGCCGGTAAGGCGCGCCTGAACGGCGCAACGTCGCCAGCATGTCGAATTCCCATCCACTCATGTCGAACTCGGCGAACGTTGCGTCGAGCTGCTGCTGAACGAGCGCCGCGCAGCGCTTGAGGCGACCAATCACGCCCATCGGCGATACATCCAGATCGGGACGCTCGCGATGCCATTGGGCGAGGATGCTGTCGACGGCATCCCCTCTGCTGGCTTCTACAGTCTTCGGCGGTGCGACCTCAGTCGCCTTGCGCGTCGTGCGATTTCCCGTTGGCCGGTTTGCCATGCGTAACTCCACTTATCTTGACATCAAGACAAAAGGATACCAAACTCCAATTTATCTTGAATTGAAGATAAATGACGATGACCACTACGACCTCCGCGTTGCCCATGCGTTGGGCGGACGCATGTCTCACGGCACTGGCGCCGATGATCTGGGGCTCGACTTATATCGTGACGACGCAGTTGTTGCCGCCGGATCGGCCGTTTACGGCGGCGCTGATTCGTGTGCTGCCGTCGGGTCTGTTGCTGTTGCTCTACGCACGACGTTGGCCTGCACGTCGCGATTGGGGGCGGTTGCTGGTGCTCTCGGCGCTGAACATCGGCGCGTTTCAGGCGCTGCTGTTTGTGGCGGCCTATCGCTTGCCGGGCGGATTGGCGGCGGTGGTCGGTGCCATTCAGCCGTTGTTGGTGATGGGGTTGGCGTGGGGTCTAGAGCAGCGGCGTCCGCTGGCGGCGACGGCTTGGGCGGCTGTCGTGGGCGTTGTCGGGATGGGCGTTTTGTTGTTATCGCCGGGCACGGTGTTCGAGCCGGTCGGCATTCTGGCGGCGCTGGCGGGGGCGGCGAGTATGGCGACGGGTACCTATCTCACGCGCCGGTGGCGTCTGAACATGCCGGTGCTCGCGCTTACGGGATGGCAGTTGCTGCTGGGCGGATCGATGCTCGTGCCCCTGGCCTGGCTGGCCGACGCACCGCTGCCCGCGCTCACGATGTGGCAGACGTTGGGCTATCTATATCTGTCGCTCGCGGGGGCGTTGCTGGCTTACGCGTTGTGGTTTCGCGGCATCGCGCGTCTGGCGCCGGTGGCGGTGTCGTCGCTCGGGCTGCTGAGTCCGTTGACCGCTGTGGTGCTGGGCTGGGTGCTGCTGGGACAGGCGATCAAGGGCTTTGCGTTCGTTGGGCTCGCGATGGTGTTCGCGAGCATTCTCGCTGTGCAGTGGACGGCGTCGCGGACTTAGCGACCTGACGCGCTATCGCTCGCGCCGCCCTTGCCGTCCCTGCTGCGGCCTCACGCCTGCGCCACCCAGTCTCCCGACTTGCCACCATGCTTTTCCAGCACGCGCACGTCGGTCATGGTCATGCCGCGGTCGACGGCCTTGCACATGTCATAGATCGTCAGCAGACCGACCTGAACGGCGGTGAGGGCTTCCATCTCGACGCCCGTGCGGCCGATGGTTTCGACCTGCGCGCGGCAATGCACGGCGTTTGCGCCGTCATCGACCAGAAACTCCACCGTCACGCGCGTGAGTGCCAGCGGATGGCACAGCGGAATCAGATCGGACGTTCGCTTCGCGCCCTGAATGGCGGCGATGCGGGCGATGCCCAGCACGTCGCCCTTTTTCGCCGAGCCGGTGCGAATCAGCGCCAGCGTTTCCGGCTTCATCAGAATGGTGCCGCGCGCGACCGCGATGCGATGCGTGCTGTCCTTGCCGCCGACGTCAACCATGTGGGCCTGTCCGGCGGTGTCGAAATGGGTGAGTTCTGCCATGAGTCGAATGCTGAGAAGGTGTTGCGAAAGGTCTGGCACGAGGGGCGATTGCGCCGGTCGCGAGCGTGAATTCGGCGGAGTATTGTCTTTGGCTTGTCCGTTACTCGTCCGTAAATTGCCTGTGATTCGTCTGTATTTTGGACGTTCAGGCGCTGCGACGGAACGTCCGCGTCTGGCTGCTATCATAGCAGCAGCCCCGAATGATCAGCGCCACGCGGCGCCCATTTCCATGACGCGTTCGTCACGTTCGTTCTGCGCCTCAATCGGCATGTCTCGCATGATTCCCGCGCTTCGCCCGTTCTCCTCTCGCAACTCATGATGCGTATGACTGTCATGGGCAAGCGTGCACGTCAGTCGACCCGTCGCACGAGCGGATTCGCTCGCTGGCGACGCATTTTCGCGTGGGCAATGCTCCCTGTCATGACCGCGACGACGTTCGCCGCGGCAGTCGTTCCGACGCAGGCCGCCGCCCAGTCGCTGCCTACGCTCGGTCAGAGTTCGGCTGCCGACCTGTCGCCTGCGATGGAGCGCAAGCTGGGCGAGCGTGTGATGCGCGAGATTCGCGCCGATCCGGATTACCTGTCCGACTTGCTGCTCTCCGACTACATCAACGCGCTGGGCAGCAAGCTCGTGTCGGCCACGCGCAAAGTCGGGCTCGATGCCAGCCAGAGCTTCGAATTCTTCGTTGTGCGAGATCCCGCGGTCAACGCCTTCTCGTTGCCGGGCGGCTTCATCGGTATCAACACGGGACTGATCGTCACGACGCGCACCGAGTCGGAACTGGCGTCGGTCGTCGGACACGAGACGGGGCACGTTTTGCAGCATCACATCGCGCGGATGCTCGGCCAGCAGTCCCAGAACTCGTGGATTGCCCTCGGCGGCCTGCTGCTCGGCCTGCTTGCCGGGATTGGCGCACGCAGTTCGGACCTCGGCATGGGGATCGTAATGGGCGGGCAGGGGCTGGCAGTGGACCGGCAACTGCGGTTTTCACGCGATGCGGAACGTGAAGCTGACCGCGTGGGTTTCCAGTTGCTTCAGGCGGCGGGGTTCGACACCTACGCGATGCCGACTTTCTTCGAGCGTTTGCAGCGTGCGGAGGCCATCAACGAAGCCGGTGTGCCCGAATATGTGCGGACTCACCCGCTCACGACGGATCGCATTGCCGACATGCTCAATCGTTCGCGCAACGCGGGCTATCGTCAGCCGGAGCAGTCGCCGGAGTATGTGTTTGTGCGTGCGCGTTCGCTCGTCTTGCAGCAGAAGTCAGCGAGCGATTTCGCGGCCATTGCCGCCGCGCAGCGCACGGATATCCGCACACAGACGGCGCCGAGCGTGGCGGCCGCGTGGTACGCCGTGGCGCTGGCGGAGTTCAAGCAGAATCGCCTGGAGCCGGCGCGCGAGGCGCTGGAGAAGTCGCGCGCGGCTTTCGGGGGCACGGGGCCGGGCACGCCGAGTCTGGCGGTATTGGCCTCAGACATTGCGCGCTTGTCGGGCCGCACGGAGGAAGCGTTGCGCTTGGCCGCCGAGGCGCGCGCAGCGTTCCCGCTTTCGCAGGCGGCCGACATGGCTTATGCCGATGCCCTGGTCGCGAGCCATCGGATTCCCGAAGCCACGAAATTCCTGCGCTCGCAGGTCGAGCGCTATCGCAGCGAGCCGGTGTGGTGGCGCGCACTGGCGGGGGCGTGGGCGGCGGATGGCAAGCGAGCACGTCAGCACGCCGCGTTGGCGGAGCAGTACGCGTTGCAAGGCCAGTGGATGGCCGCCGTCAGTCAGCTGAAACTCGCGCGCGAGGCGGGCGACGCCGACTTCTACGAAATGTCGACCATCGACGCCCGACTGCACGAGTTCCAACGTCGCTACCGGGAAGACAAAGAAGACGAGAAGGACTTCAACAAGCAGTTTGGGTGAGCGTCGAGTGCTGCGTAGTTACGTACATGCTGCCGGCCATAAGAGAATCTGTCGTTTCGACGTGTTGGGTGCCGCTTTCGATGCCCACGTCACCGTTGCGCATTTCGTCATTTCGTAATGTCGTAGCCGCTCGCTAAGGCTTGCCCCATGGTTGCCACGATCGACGTTCGGTCGTGGTTGCTATTCTCGGCTTCTCTCAGCGTCTCTCGGCCTCTCTCGGCCTCTCTCGGCCTCTCTCGGCCTCTCTCCGCTCGCACCGTGTCTCCACTCTTCGTTTATCTGTCGTTGGACTGGCTTCTTGCGGCCTATCTCGGCATGTGGAACGCGATGGTGCCCATCGTGTTGCTCGGTCGGTTCGGCACGGCAGGCGTCGTGGCCTATGAGATTGCGCTCGCCGCGTGCGCCGTCATCGCACTGCCGGTGGCCGCTTCGTGGACCGAGCGTTTGTCACGCGGGCGAGTCATGCAATGGGCGTGCGTGATCCTCGTGCTATCCGGCATGTCGCGGCTGGTCGTCGAGGCCGCAACGCAAAGCGTCACTTTCTGGATACTGAACGACATGGTTGCCGTCGCCGCCTTCGCGGTCATACAACCACTGCTCGGCGTCTATCCTGCGGAAACGGTCGAAGCCGCCCGCGTGCTTGACGCGTTTCGCCTGAAGCGCGTCACGGTCAATCTCGGTCGTATCAGCGGCCCATTGTTGGCCGGCGTGGCATTACTACTCTGTACTCAGCAATACGCGCTGTGGTGTGTCGCGGCGCTTGGATGTTGTGTGCTACCGCTACTGCTGCGACTGCCACTACCCCCACCGTCGAATCAGGCCGGGGCGTGGCCGCCTCCCGCCGCAAGCCCATGGTTTCGTCGCGCATTCGCTGGCTTCGCATTGAAAATACGGCTGCCAGCGGAACGATTCTTCACGCTGTGCGACATGTTGCTCGGTGTTGCGACGGCGGGGATCGTTCCGCTGCTGATTCCTCAACTCATGCGACAGGCAGCACTCCCGGCCTCGCAGGTGGGGTGGCTGATTGGGGGATTCGTCATCGGCTCGATGGCGGGCGTTGTCATTTTTCACCCGATCCTCTCGCGCACACTGCAACGCAGGCTGGGTTACGTCGCCATTTGGGCGGCGCTCGGTATTAGCCTCGCAGTGGCAACGGTCGCGGACACCGCCGTCCTGCTCGGTACGGGTTTGATTGCAACAGGAATCTTCGGCGCCTGTCTGTCGATGAACGGCATTGACCGGCGTGTGATTGCGATGCCATCGTCCGTACGCATCAGGGTCGCCAGTGCAACGCTGTTGACGACGCAGGTGGCGAGCATGCTGTCGTTCGCGCTGTACGGTGTCTCGTATGACGCCGACACGATGGACGGACGATGGGGGTTGTATGCCGGCTTGGTCGGTATCGCCGCATTGTCAGCGTGTCTTGCCAGTGAGCCGTGGCGGCTGCTTGGCGAGACAGGCTCAGGTGAGGGTGTCGAGCGTTTCTACACCGACCGGTATCCCGAGGCGTTCGACGACGCTGAACAAGTGCGAAGGGACGTCGCAGCGTGAGCGCTCATGCCCCTCGATCGTCTGGCTGCGGATTGCGTTCGAATCCATAGGTCTGCGGCAGGGTGCCCGCATGAACGATCGCGAAGGGCAGGGTCGTGCCGTTGCGCCAATGCAAGTGCACCGCCCCTTTGGCGTCGGCCGTCGCGTCGGACGTTTGCGCGATCTCGAATGCCTGCGCCAGATCGGACACCTGCGTGAGCAGATCGATGTCGTGATCGTGCAGCAGCGCGAGCGGTGCATTCGCCTTCGAGGCACCGTTGCCCTCGTTGGCGGCGGCCTCACCCACGAACGCCACATTCCCGTCGTCATCGAGCAGACACGCCTGCGGCACGAACGTATGTCCCAATTGATCCGTAAGCACCGGCGCGCCGCGACCGTCGTTAGCGGTGGCATCCCACGTCAGCCGCACCACGAACGGCGCATAGGCGAGCGCGACGTACACGCGTTGAGGCCCATTCTGGAAGTACCATCGCCCGGCATCGTCGCTGGCGTAGTTGCGGGCAATGAATGCGAGCAGCGCCGCATGACGGATCGGGTCGCCCGCGGCGCCTGCCGCCTGCGCCGCTTCGTCGCGCATGCGCCACTGCCCCCGCCGGTCGAGCGCGAGCCAGCCGTAGCAGTGCGGCACGTTGGGCCACTTGGCCATCGCCTGTCGAACGATTTCATCCATGACGCATCCTCAGGCCGCACTCGGCAAAAAATGACGGAAGTAGTCGATCACCGTGCGCGGCATCCACGTCAGGCCACCCGGAAACGGCCCGCTCATGAAGCCGACGTGACCGCCATGCTCCGGTTGCAACAACTGCACGTAACGCCCCACATCGTCCTGACTTGGCAACGCGTTGGCCGGTTGGAACGGGTCGTTACGTGCGTTGATGACCAGCGTCGGGACTTCGATGGCCGGCAGAATCGGCTTGCTCGACGCGCGGGTGTAATAGTCGAACGCGCTGCGATAACCATGCAGCGGCGCTGTCACCACGTGATCGAATTCGCCGAGATCGCGCGCGGCCATCATCAGGTTACGGTCGTAAAGGCCGGGATATTGGTCGAGCTTGGCGAGCGCCTTCTTCTTGAGCGTGCCGAGGAAGTTGCGCGTGTACACCATGTTGAAACCATGCGAGAGCGCCAGTCCGCCCGCCCGCAAATCGAGCGGCGCCGAAATCGCGCACGCGGCACTCACGACCCGCGTGGCATGGCGCTCGCGCTCACCCAGCCAGCGCAGCAGCACATTGCCGCCCAGTGAGACCCCCGCCGTGAAGATCGGGCCGGAGGTGTTCGCGCGCAGCCGTTGCAAGATCCAGTCGACCTCGGCGCTGTCGCCCGAATGATAGAAGCGCGGCGCGCGATTCAGGCGGCCGCTGCAACTGCGAAAGTGCGGGATTACGCCGCGCCAGCCCTGCGCTTCGACTTCGCGCATCAGGGTGCGGGCGTAATGGCTGCCCGAGCCGCCTTCCAGTCCATGAAACAGTACGACGAGCGGTGTGTCGACCAGACCGTCGGGGGCGGGGGGAGATTTCTCCGAGGCCGGCGGGGCGACCAGCCAGTCGACATCGACGAAGTCGCCGTCGGGGGTGTCCCATGTCTCGCGCCGGAATTCGATCGACGGGCGGCGACCGAGCAATGCGGGGTAAATCGTCTGGCTGTGCCCGTCAGGCAGCCACCGGGGTGGCTGGTAATCCAGCGGTAGAAACGTCGCCTGGCGCGCCGTCATCGTCGTGCCGATCAGTGGAGCCCGTCCGGACGCGCGTGCATCATCAGGCTGAACTGCTCGACGGCATGCGGCGGCAATGGGCTGGAGTGGATATGGGCGAAGCGCCAGTCGCCCTGCTCGTGCACCAGCACGTAAGTCGTGTGGATGAGCTGAGCGGTCGTCTGGCCGGCGTCTTCCTTGCCCACGCGTATCGCTTCGGTCGCCGTGTGCACGACCGTGCCGACGGTGTCGTACTCGGTCGTGTCCAGGGAATCGATCAGCACCACGCTTTGCGTGAACTGGGCGACCAGACCGCTGCGGATCTGCTCGAGGCCGTCCCAGCGGGTGCCGTCGGGGCGAATGTAGCTCACGAAATCCTCGTTCGCCCAGAGCGACATCACGCGATCCGTCTGCCCACGGCGAAGCGCGTCATAAAAGGCCGAGATGGTTTCACTGGCGGCATCGAACAGACGGACGAAACGTGGCATGAGGATTTACCGTTGAGTATTACCGGGATCGGGCTGAACGCGGCTCCGCCGGGGCGGGATCAGCGCTGCGTGAGCAGAATGTTGCGGACATTCGCGAACACATGCTCAGGCATCAGCTCGTTAAGGCAGCGCGTATGGCCCAGCGGACATTCGCGGGCAAAACACGGACTGCATTCCAATTGTAGCCACAGGACATGCGCCTGGTCGGACAGCGGCGGAGTGTGGCGCGGATCGGACGAACCGAACAAGGCAATCTGCGGGCGGCGCAGCGCTGCCGTCACGTGCATCAGGCCCGAATCGTTGCTCACCACCGCATTGGCGCGCGCCAGCAGTGCGCACGCCTCGGCCAGCGAGGTCTGCCCGCACAGGTTGCGCACGAACGGTGCGTCGGCGGCGATCTGCTGCGCCAGCGCACTATCCTTGCCCGAGCCCAGCGCGATGGTCTGCGCATACGGGAACGAGCGGCGAACCAACTGGGCGAGTTGCGCGAAGTGACCCGGCGGCCAGCGCTTGGCGGGCCCGAACTCCGCGCCCGGGCAAAACACCACGAGCGGCACGCGCAGATCCAGACCGAAGCGCGCGAAGACACGGGCCGACTCGTTCAGATCGGCTTCGATGCGCGGGGTGGGCAGCGTCTCGGGCAACTTGGCCCCCGGCGCGAACGCCAGCGCAGCGTAATGCCGCACCATCGGCGGGCGTTCGTCCTTGCGCGGATTGGCGTGACGCACGTTGAGCAGGCCATAGCGCTGCTCGCCCTTGTAGCCGATGCGCAACGGAATGCGCGCCAGCCACGGAATCAGGGCCGACTTCAGGGAGTTCGGCAGCACATAGGCGGCGTCGTAACCCTCGTCGGCGAGCACGCTCGCGAGCCGGTAGCGCTCGAGCGGCTGCAATTTGCCGTGCGCGAGGTCGGTGGCGACGACGCGCGAAATCTCCGGCATGCGTTCCAGAACCGGGGCGACCCAGCCGGGCGCGATCGCGTCGATGGTCAGACGCGGATGCAGTCGCTTGAGCAGGGTGAACAACGGCTGCGCCATCAGCGCGTCCCCAATCCAGTTGGGGGCGATCACCAAGGCTTTATGCATCGTGGCGGAGACTCTAAACGTTAAGCGTAACGATGAAACGAACAGGCAACCGGGCGGGGCATCGCGACAGTCTGGCGCTGCGCCCGGCCGCTCGGGTGGGCAGCAGGTGGCTCAGTGATGACCCTTGAGCACGACACCCGCCTTCACGCGATAGCGCGTGCCGCAGTACGGGCAAGCCGCTTCGCCATGGGTGACATCGATGAACACGCGCGGATGGGCACTCCAGGCTTCCATCTTCGGATTCGGGCAATGGACCGGCAGATCTTCGGCGCCGACTTCGACGACCGGCATTTGTTTGACTTCGCTCATGGGGTTCGGACCGTGATGGGTATTCGGAATTCTGGGGATTGCAAGACAGGTGCCAGGTACGAAAGCGCTGGCTGCCTGCCCACCAAAAGTCGCTATTGTAAAGCAGCCGCAGCCCTTTGCGGATGGCGCACGGCGCCAGCGCACGCGCCACGTGCCCGTTCCGGCCCCGCTTGTTACTTCCCGCATACCCCCCGCGTGGCGCGTACGCGACACCTCGTGCGTTGCCCCTGCAAAAACGAATAGATGTACGCCAGCAACGTAGTAAGCAAATATTTACCGTGGCTATAATGGCCTGTCGCTCGCCGCCAAAGATGAATATATTCAGGAGACACTCCGGCAACCCTGGCGGGCGCTGTGGCCGCCAGCGGCCATGTCGGGCGTGCCGGGCGCCGTCGGGACCGCTTTGCCCCGCAATGCCAGACACTGCGCCGCACGCCTGGGCGCCTGCCCCCCAACCGATCATGCCAATGCTTCGTCTGCCAGCCGCCGAACGTGACGGGTTCGCGGCCGGTTTCCGCGTCATTTCGCCGCTTTTGCCTGCCATCTTCTCGTGGGGACTCGTCACCGGCGTCGCCATGAGCAAATCGATACTGACCGTGCCGCAAGCCATCGGCATGAGCCTGATGCTCTACGCGGGCTCGGCGCAGTTGGCCTCGCTGCCGCTGTTCGCCGCCGGTTTGCCGTTGTGGACGATCCTGCTCACGGTGGGCATCGTCAATCTGCGCTTCGTGATCTTCAGTGCCGCGCTGCAACCGCATTTCTCTTATCTGTCGCTGCCCCGGCGTATCGTGCTCGGGTATGTGAACGGCGATCTCGGCTTCGTGATGTTCATGAATCAGAAGTTCGCCAACGGGTATGTGCCGGGCAAGGAAGGAACGTACTACGGCATTACGCTCACGAACTGGGTGGTCTGGCATGTGTCGTCGATCCTCGGGATCATGCTCGGCGCGCTCGTGCCGGATAGCTGGGGACTGGGATTCGCGGGCACGCTCGCCCTCATTCCCATGATGGTTCACACGATCACCAGCCGCTCGACGATGCTGGCCGTGGCGCTCGCGTCGGTCATCGGCCTGCTCGCGTTCGATCTGCCTTACCGGCTCAACCTGGTGCTCGGTGTGCTCGGGGCGCTCGCCGCCGGCATGGTCTGCGACGACCTCGCCGCGCGCCATGCGAAGCGGCTTGCCCTGGCGAATGCGCCCGCGGCCGCGAACGATGGCAGCGCGCACGAGGGGGCGCATCAAGGTGTCGATAAGGATCCCGGTGAAGGTGCCCGTGAAGGTACCCATGGCGGTGCTCACGGCGGTGCTAAGGCCCGCGCCTCGGGGGAGCGCCGCTCATGAGCACTCTGCAAATCTGGATCGCCTTCGTGGCGATGACGGCGATCACCATCGTCACACGGACCTTCTTCCTGCTCGCGGGCGATAGGGTGACGCTGCCGCAGCGGCTGCAACGCGCGCTGCGCTACGCCCCGGCGGCGGCGCTTGCCGTGATCGTGGTGCCGGAGGTGCTGCTGCTCGATCATCAGTTCGCGCTGCATCTGGGCAATCACAAGCTGGCGGCGGCGGTGGCGGCCACGGGATGGTTCGTCTGGCGCCGCAACATGATCGAGATGATCGCCATCGGCATGCTCGTCTACACACTCGGTCGCCTGTTCCTGTAGGCAGAACCCCCAAGCCGCAAAATGGGCAACCGGACGGTCGGATCAGTTAAAATGCACGTTTTTCCCACCATTTATTCCGGATTCTCATGGCTTCCGTCGTACGTCTTTCCGATTTGATCGCTCAGGACCGCCTTGCGGGCAAACGTGTCTTCATCCGCGCCGATTTGAACGTGCCGCAAGACGACGAGGGCCGTATCACGGAAGACACGCGTATTCGCGCCTCGGTGCCGGCCATTCAGATGGCGCTCGACGCCGGGGCTGCCGTGATGGTCACTTCGCATCTGGGCCGTCCGACCGAAGGTGAGTTCAAGCCTGCCGACTCGCTGGCGCCTGTCGCGCAGCGTCTGTCGGAACTGCTCGGCCGCGACGTCAAGCTGATCGCCGACTGGGTCGACGGCGGCTTTGACGTGGCGCCCGGCTCGGTCGTGCTGCTCGAGAACTGCCGCGTCAACAAGGGCGAGAAGAAGGACAACGACGAACTGGCGCAGAAGATGGCCAAGCTGTGCGACGTGTATGTGAACGACGCGTTCGGCACCGCCCACCGCGCCGAAGCCACCACGCACGGCATCGCCAAGTACGCGCCGGTCGCCTGTGCGGGCCCGTTGCTCGCCGCCGAACTCGAAGCGCTCGGCAAGGCGTTGAACGCCCCGGCCCGTCCGCTCGTGGCCATCGTGGCCGGTTCCAAGGTATCGACCAAACTCACCATCCTGAAGACGCTCGCCGACAAGGTTGACCAACTGATCGTGGGCGGCGGCATCGCCAACACGTTCATGCTGGCTGCCGGCCTGCCGATCGGCAAGTCGCTTGCCGAAGCCGATCTGGTCGCCGAAGCCCGCGCCATCATCGACGCCATGGCCGCTCGCGGCGCATCGGTGCCGATTCCGACGGACGTCGTGTGCGCCAAGGAATTCAGCGCCACGGCCGAGGCGACGGTCAAGGCCGCCGCCGACGTGGCCGCGGATGACATGATCCTGGACATCGGCCCGCAAACGGCCGCCGCGCTCGCCGAACAACTGGCGCACGCCGGCACCGTCGTGTGGAACGGCCCGGTCGGGGTGTTCGAATTCGACCAGTTCGGTCACGGTACCGAGACGCTGGCGCGCGCCATTGCCGCTGCCAAGGGGTTCTCGATCGCCGGGGGCGGCGACACGCTCGCTGCCATTGCCAAGTACGGCATTGCCGATCAGGTCAGCTATATCTCGACCGGCGGCGGCGCCTTCCTCGAATTCCTCGAAGGCAAGACGCTGCCGGCGGTCGACGTGCTGCAACAACGCGCGGCACAAGCGCGCTGATTGCGCAGAACCCGGTGGAGCGGGGCTCGCAGGCCGACTCGACGGTCCGGAAACACGTGGCGATAGGCGGTTTCGGCCGTCTTATTGCGAACGTCAGAGATCGAATCAAACGATTTCGTACGGACAATACGAACTTTTTGGTTAACCTGCGGCGGCCTAAATGCGCTACAAACCTCTAAGCGCCAGCAATGTCGAACGCGCTGTTACCAAAAGAGGATGAAGAGATGGATGTAATGAACCGCTCCACCAAGATCGTCGCCACCATCGGTCCGGCGTCCAGCACGCCGGAAGTGCTCTCGCGCATGATCGCCGCAGGCGTTGACGTTGTCCGGCTGAATTTTTCGCACGGCAAGGCGCAGGATCACATCGAGCGTGCCGAGATGGTACGCGCGGCCGCCAAGGCGGCCGGCCGCGAAGTGGCCATCATGGCCGACCTTCAGGGCCCGAAGATTCGCGTCGGCAAGTTCGAGAACGGCAAGACCGTGCTCGAGGCCGGCGCCAAGTTCATTCTGGACGCCGACTGTGAACTGGGCAACGACGAGCGCGTCGGCCTGGACTACAAGGAACTGCCGCGCGACGTGCGTCCGGGCGACGTGCTGCTGCTCAACGACGGTCTGATCGTGCTGATCGTCGATCGCGTGCTGGGCAGCGAGATCCACACGACCGTGAAGGTCGGTGGCGACCTGTCGAACAACAAGGGCATCAACCGTCAGGGCGGCGGGCTCACGGCACCGGCGCTCACGGCGAAGGACATGGAAGACATCAAGACGGCGATGGCGCTGGGCGCCGACTACGTCGCGGTCTCCTTCCCGAAGAACGCCACCGACATGGAAATGGCGCGCCGTCTGGCGAACGTGGCGGGCGAGCCGTACGGCATCAAGCCGCGCATGATCGCCAAGATCGAGCGTGCCGAGGCCATTCCGGCGCTGGAGGAAATTCTGGCGGCGTCGGACTGCATCATGGTCGCCCGTGGCGATCTGGCCATTGAAGTGGGTAACGCTGCGGTGCCGGGGCTGCAAAAGCGCATGATCAAGCTCGCGCGCGAGATGAACAAGCTCACGATCACGGCCACGCAGATGATGGAGTCGATGATCCACAACCCGGTGCCGACCCGCGCCGAGGTGTCGGACGTCGCCAACGCCGTGCTCGACGGCACCGACGCCGTCATGCTCTCGGCCGAGAGTGCCGCGGGCAAGTATCCGGTCGAGACGATCGAGACGATGGCGGCGATCTGCGTGGAAGCCGAACGCTCCGAGACGGTGGAGCTCGATCGTGACTGGCTCAATCAGACTTTTACGCGCATCGACCAAACGATTGCGGCTGGTGCCCTGTTTACCGCGTATCATCTTGGCGCGAAAGCGATCGTGGCGCTGACTGAGTCGGGCTCGACCGCGCTGTGGCTGTCCCGCCACAGGATTCACGTACCGATTTTTGCGCTGACGTCGCAGCTCGGCAGCCATCGCACGATGGCGCTGTACCGCAACGTCTACGCCATGCGTGTCGACTCCACGCTCGACCGCGATCACGCGCTCAAGCAAGCCGAGCAACTGCTGCTTGCGCGCGGGGTGGTCAAGCGCGGCGACACGATCGTGCTGACGGTTGGCGAGCCGATGGGGCAACCCGGCGGCACCAATACGTTGAAGATCGTCCAGGTGGGCCAGGCATGACGAAGGGGGCCGCGCGAGTGCGGCGAGGCGTGCGAGCACAAGCACACGCCACGCCGCGCGCGAGCCGTCGTCATGAGGGGCGCCTCTGGATCGAGGAAAGATTTGCTTAGTTTTGTGATTCCAAGGAGAACATCATGCCCCTAGTCTCTATGCGACAGCTGCTCGACCATGCCGCCGAAAACGGCTACGGTCTGCCGGCCTTCAACGTCAACAATCTGGAGCAGGTTTCCGCCATCATGGCCGCCGCCGACGAAGTCGGCGCGCCGGTCATCATGCAGGCCTCGGCCGGTGCCCGTAAGTACGCTGGCGAAGCGTTCCTGCGTCACCTGATCTCGGCGGCCGTGGAAGCCTATCCGCACATTCCAGTGGTGATGCACCAGGATCACGGCCAATCGCCGGCCGTGTGCATGGCCGCGATCAAGAGCGGTTTCTCGAGCGTAATGATGGACGGCTCGCTCGAAGCCGACGGCAAGTCGGTCGCCAGCTACGAGTACAACGTTGAAGTGTCGAAGAAGGTGGTCGAGTTCTCGCACTACATCGGCGTGACGGTGGAAGCCGAACTGGGTGTGCTGGGTTCGCTCGAAACGATGAAGGGCGACAAGGAAGACGGTCACGGCGCCGACGGCACGATGACCCGCGAACAACTGCTGACCGATCCGGATCAGGCCGCCGACTTCGTGCATCAGACGCAATGCGACGCGCTGGCCATCGCCATCGGTACTTCGCACGGCGCCTACAAGTTCAGCCGCAAGCCGACGGGCGACATTCTCGCCATCGACCGCATCAAGGAAATTCACCGCCGCATTCCGAACACCCACCTGGTGATGCACGGTTCGTCGTCGGTGCCGCAAGAACTGCTCGCCGAGATCCGCGAATTTGGCGGCGACATGAAGGAAACGTACGGCGTGCCGGTCGAAGAGATCGTCGAAGGCATCAAGCACGGCGTGCGCAAGATCAACATCGATACCGATATCCGTCTGGCCATGACCGGCGCGATCCGTCGCTATCTGTTCGAAAACCCGAGCAAGTTCGACCCGCGCGATTACCTCAAGCCGGCCCGCGAAGCGGCGAAGCTGGTTTGCAAGGCGCGCTATCTGTCGTTCGGTTGCGAAGGTCAGGCCGCCAAGATCAAGCCGGTCTCGCTCGACAAGATGGCCGAGAAGTACAAGAGCGGCGATCTCGCTCAGATCGTGAAGTAAGCAGACGCATCATCGCCATGCCGGGCTTGTTCCGCATGGCTTGCTGCCCGGCTCGGGCGGCGTGGCGCTGAAGGGGGGCCAACCCCGTCAGATGCCCACGACGCTCAGGTCGCAGGCCCGGCTTTGGCCAGCACTCGCTGGAACAGAAGCCGGGCCTTTTCTTTTGGCATCTGCAACTGGAACTTGCCGCTCAGCTCCGAGCGGATCGTGGCGGTGAGCATTTCCACGCCGTCGACGATCAGCGTCATCGGTTCATTCATGTGCTGGCGGGAAAAGTCGCGCATCCGGGTGGACGCGCTGTCGCGCAGGCTCATCGTGATGATGACCTCGGTATCGATCGGGACATCGCCGTTTTGCACCGGGAATTGCAGACCCAACTGCTCGATGTCGCGGGCAGCAAATAAGGCGAAGCGCGGAATGTCGTCGTCGTTGTCCGGGGGGGCGATGGCGACCAGACGGGGCAGAACGGGCCGGTCCGCGCTATTGGCCGTGGCCGCAGACGCCAGACCGCCGGGCGGCGCAGGGGCCGTGCCCGGCCGATGGGCCGGTGCGTGGGCAGACGCCGCGGGCGGTGTCGCACCGGGAGTGGCGGTCTGCGCAACCGCGGGCAGGCCGACGAGCGCTACGGCGGCGGCGAGCGTCAGACGGGCCCCTAGACGGGCGCCCAGGCTGACGCCACGGCGTTGCGCGGCAACGCTGCCGGCGTACGACTGCCGGACGGCTTTCGGATTCGATGCGTTCGTCACGGCAATCCCCTTGGTTCGGGTCAACGTTTCCATTCTAGGCAACATCCGGGCAAGTCGAGGGGCAGAGAAAACCCGGCTGCGGCCGAACCGGAACGCGCGCGCGGCGAAGCAAAGCGACAGCCATCGAGCCAATCCCCGAAGTCTGCTGCCGGGCTGCGTGGCAGTCTCCTGAGCCCCCCGCTTATTAGCTCGCCGCTTCCAGGCATCCGGAGATTGCAATGCCCGTTTTCATTCCCAAAGTTGTCAGTCGTTGCCTCGGTATATCCGGTTCTAACGAAAATTCCCCCTCGTCATCGTGTGATGCTTCGCTGGCGGGGGAGGTGACTTCCGTTGCCAACCGTCGCGGCAGCAAGCGACCGACGAACGCACCGACGGCTGCCGCCCCCCTTGAACCGGTGCCGGGGCCGTCGGGCCGTGCGGCGGCGATGAAGGGCATGGCCGCCGACTGGCGCGACGGGGCATTGCCCCCGGACGTTGAGCCGGTGCCTATCCCCTTGTGGGGACGTGACGAGCTGCCAGAGAACTGGCACCCCTCTTTCGGGGCGCGGAAATGGGCGGTGCATCACGGTGTGAACCCGGCGACGCTAATCAGTGTCGATGGCAAATGCACGCGCTTCGGACTGGTTGAGCTGGGCGGACACCGTTTCATCGTCGGGCCCAGGGCCACGCCCGGGGAAGGCAGGGTGCTGACCCGCATGCTCAAGGCTAACCCGCAGATCGGGGCGATCTTCAGCGTTGAGCCGGGGGCCATGGCAGATGGCAGACGAGGTGCCGCGCCGTCGGGCTCGCCGGGGAGCTCGGGATATCGTGAGCGGCCGTTCAGCGGGTATATCAGCAGCACATTGGGTGCCGAGACGCGCCGGTGTGGGGACGCGTCCTCGTCAGCGGTGGAGTCACTTGTCCCGCTTCAGGGCGGGCTGGCCCATGTGCAATTCATGGAATTCACCGGCATGAACCGTTTTGACGCCCAGATTTCCAGTGAAACGCTATGGCATGCCGGGCGCGGCGTGGCCGAGTTCATGCGACAGAATCCGGGCAGAATCGCGCTCGTGTGTTCGGAGAGCGGCGTCGCCCGGCCGTGCGCCGTGATTGCCAGCGCGGCGCTGCAACTGGAGGCGGGCAATGCGCAGTTGCGCAATGGCCTGGGCGCGACGGTCGTCGCCCAACGCGCCAGATACAGCGACCACCATATCAATCTGGCGGCCCGAAGTTTCGATCTGATCGCCGAATTTGCCCGGTTGCGCGACGTCCTTCGCCACCCCGGGCGCGGCGACCTCGATCAGGAGCGAAAAATCCACCTGCTCAAGGCGCGACTGCCCGAATTGGCGGCCGATCAATGTGCTGACCAGAACTTGGGCGGCAACACGGCACGCAGTGCACTGGCAACGCTTCTCGAAGACAATTTCGCCTGCGTTTCGCCGGCGCTCGTCTCCGGCGGTTTGCCGCCCAACACGGCGCTGCTCTGGCTTCGCGATGAGATCAATATTCAGCGCGCGGTCCGGTTCCTGAACTCCGGATACATCTACGGCCATATCGATCGGATCTCACAGGAGGAAATCGAGCCGGACCATCCGGATGCGATCCGGTTGGTGAGCGTCGAAAATGAAGGGCTGACCTGTGACAACAAGTATTACGATGCCGCGTCGGTGGCCGACTGGTATCGGCAATGTCGCCTGAGTTCGCGCGTCATGTCGAATCCGGTGTCGCGCGCGCCGGTCATTGCGCTGCTCGTGAGCGAGACCGAAAAGGCGCGGCTCGAACCGCTGTTCCGCCGCAGCGTTCTGTGAGTCAGTTCCCTCGCAGTCCCGGCGAGGGGCGCGCCAGCGTGTGCCCGTGATCGACGGCAAGGCCCTGCGGGGATGGCAGCGGTGAGGGAGGCGGCGACAGCAGCGGAGGCGGGAACGGAAACCGGCCGGGGCGACGCGCGGGCGCCGGCATTCTGCCCGATGGCACGTCGGGGGCCGACATCTTCGTGAATCGCCCCCCGACGCGCGTATAATTACGCCTTTGCCCTTCCTGACATTGGGTCCCGCCGTGACTACCCCCGCTCTGAACGCCCTGTACGAATCCTCTCTCAAGAGCCTGCCGCTGCTCTCGCGCGGCAAAGTGCGCGACAACTACGCCGTTGGCGACGACAAGCTGCTGATCGTGACGACGGACCGCCTCTCGGCGTTCGACGTGATCATGGGCGAGCCGATTCCGGGCAAGGGCCGTGTGCTCAACCAGATGGCCAACTTCTGGTTCGACAAGCTTGCGCACGTCGTGCCGAATCACCTGACGGGCGTGGCGCCCGAGACGGTCGTATCCGCCGACGAAGCCGCGCAGGTCGCCGGCCGTGCGGTCGTCGTCAAGCGCCTCAAGCCGATTCTCGTGGAAGCGGTGGTGCGCGGCTATCTGGCCGGCAGCGGCTGGAAGGACTATCAGGCGACGGGCGCCGTGTGCGGCGTGAAGCTGCCCGCCGGTCTGCAAAACGCGCAGCAACTGCCCGAGCCGATCTTCACCCCGGCGGCCAAGGCCGAACTGGGCGAACACGACGAGAACATCAGCTTCGACGACATGGTGAGCCGCATCGGCCGTGAACTGGCCGAGCAGATCCGCGAGATCTCGATTCGTCTGTACAAGGAAGCGGCGGCCTATGCGGCCACGCGCGGCATCATCATCGCCGACACGAAGTTCGAATTCGGTCTGGACGACGATGGCAAGTTGCACTTGATGGACGAAGCGCTGACGGCCGATTCGTCGCGTTTCTGGCCCGCCGATTCGTACGCCGTGGGCAGCAACCCGCCGTCGTTCGACAAGCAATTCGTGCGTGACTGGCTCGAAACCCAGCCGTGGGGCAAGACGCCGCCCGCACCGAAGCTGCCCGATGAAGTCGTCGAGAAGACGGCCGCCAAGTACCGCGAGGCGCTCGAGCGTCTGACCGGTCAGCAACTGGCCTGAGCGGGACACTGAAGACATGAGCGAGAAACAAGCCGTGGCCCCGCGCGTTGGCGTGGTAATGGGGTCCAACTCGGACTGGGAAGTGATGAAGAACGCGGCCGCGATTCTGGCCGAGTTCGGGGTGCCTTACGAGGCCCAGGTCGTCTCGGCGCATCGCATGCCGGACGACATGTTCCGCTACGCTGAAGCCGCCCGCGAGCGCGGTCTCGTGGCGATCATCGCGGGGGCGGGCGGTGCCGCCCACCTGCCGGGCATGATCGCGGCCAAGACGACCGTGCCGGTGCTGGGTGTGCCGGTGCCGAGCAAGTATCTGCGCGGCGAAGATTCGCTGCTCTCGATCGTCCAGATGCCCAAGGGGGTGCCGGTCGCCACCTTCGCCATCGGCGAGGCGGGGGCGGCCAACGCGGCATTGTTTGCGGTCGCCATGCTGGCCGCCGACGACAAGACGCTGGCCGAGAAACTCGAAGCCTTCCGCGCGAAGCAGACCGAAGCCGCACGCGGCATGACGCTGCCCGCGCTATAAAACATAAGCAAGTCCCCGCTACTGTCAGCGCCTCAACGAAGATGAATTCTGCCTCCGCTACGCCTGTCCTTCCCGGCCAATGGCTGGGCATGCTGGGCGGCGGCCAACTCGGCCGCATGTTCTGTTTTGCCGCGCAATCGATGGGCTACCGGGTCTGTGTGCTGGACCCCGACCCGCGCTGTCCGGCCGGTGCCGTCGCCGACCGCCTGATCGTTGCCGACTATCGTGACGAGACGGCACTCGCCGAGCTGGCTGCGCTGTGTCCGGCCGTGTCGACCGAGTTCGAGAACGTGCCGGCCGAGTCGCTCGACTTCCTCGCCGCCTCCACGACCGTGAGCCCCGCCGGGCGCTGCGTCGCGATTGCGCAGGATCGGGTCGCCGAAAAGCGTTTCATCGAAAGCTGCGGCGTGCCCGTGGCCCCGCATCTGGTCATCGAATCGAACGAAGCGTTCGCCGCCATCGGCGACGCCGCGATCCAGAGTGTGCTGCCGGGCATTCTGAAGACGGCGCGTCTGGGCTACGACGGCAAGGGGCAGGTGCGTGTGAACACCGTTGCCGAGGCCCGCGAGGCCTACGCTGCGCTCGGCGGCGTGCCGTGCGTGCTGGAAAAGCGTCTGGCGCTGGCCTTCGAGGTGTCGGTGCTCAGCGCACGCGGCGCCGATGGCTCGGTCGTCACCTATCCGCTCGCGCAGAACGTGCATATCGACGGCATTCTCGCCACCACGACCGTGCCCGCACCCGATGCAGACCCGGCCGTGGCCGACGCTGCCCGCGCGGCGGCTACGAAGATCGCGTCGCAAATGGATTACGTGGGCGTGCTGTGCGTCGAGTTCTTCATTCTGAAGGACGGTTCGCTCGTCGCGAACGAAATGGCGCCGCGTCCGCACAACAGCGGTCACTACACGATCGATGCGTGTGCTGCCAGCCAGTTCGAACAGCAGGTGCGTACGATGGCCGGCCTGCCGCTCGGCGACACGCGTCAGCACTCGCCCGCCGTGATGCTCAACGTGCTCGGCGACGTGTGGTTCGACGGCGTTGCCAAGGATCAGCCGCGCACGCCCGCGTGGGCCGAACTGGCGGCGCTGCCGTCGGCGCGTCTGCATCTTTACGGCAAGGAAGAAGCCCGCGTGGGCCGCAAGATGGGTCACATCACGTTTGCCGGGGCATCGTTGGACGAAGCCCGTCAGGCGTGCGTGACGGCGGCGGCGAGCCTCCACATCCCTCTGGAAGACTGAGCGATGACGTCGCCCCAAGCGCCGCGCATCGTCATGCCGCCGGCCGACGCGATCACGCAGGCGGCCGAGCAACTTGCGGCCGGTGAACTGGTCGCGTTCCCGACGGAGACGGTCTACGGTCTCGGCGGCGACGCGCAGAATCCGGCGGCAGTCGCGGCGATCTACGCCGCGAAGGGCCGTCCGGCGAATCATCCGGTCATCGTGCACTTCTCCCCGGAAGGCGACCCCGGTTACTGGAGCGACGACGTCACGCCTGCTGCGCGCAAGCTGATGGACGCGTTCTGGCCGGGCCCGCTCACGCTGATTCTCAAGCGCGCACCGCATATTCCCGATGCCGTCTCTGGCGGACAGGACTCGGTGGGGCTGCGTTGCCCGTCGCACCCCGTGGCGCAGGCGCTGCTGCGGGAGTTTGCCCGAGTCAAGCGTGGCGCGCTCGGGCAGGGCGGTGTGGCGGCACCGTCGGCCAATCGTTTCGGTCAGGTGAGCCCGACCGCCGCGCAGCACGTGCGTGACGAGTTCGGCGGATTGCCTGGCGTGAGCGTGCATGTGCTCGATGGGGGCGAGGCTGCCGTGGGCATCGAATCGACGATTGTGGATTTGTCGCGGGGTTTCCCGGCGCTGCTGCGTCCGGGGCACATCACGCCCGAGCAGATTGCGCAGGTGCTGGGCGAGATGCCGCGTCTGCCGGGGCAGGACCGTGATGCGCCGCGCGCCTCGGGCACGCTCAAGGCGCATTACGCACCGCGCACGCCGCTGTATCTTTGCGACGCCGGTCAGTTCGCACCGGCGCTGGCCGTGCGTCCTGACGGGGAGCGTGTTGCGGTGGTGGCCTTCGCGCCCACGCTGGCGGCATTGCCGGCCGACGCCGCGACGTCGGCCGATGTCTTGAAGATCGTGCTGCCGGCCACGCCCGCCGCGCTTGCCACCGACCTTTACGCGATGCTGCGCCGGCTCGATCGTGCGAACGTCACGCACATCCTGTTCGAGCGTTTGCCGGATGCGCCCGAGTGGGCGGCGGTCGGCGACCGCCTCGGCCGCGCCGCGGCCGCTTTCGAGCGCACGTAACAGGTAATACGGAGCACCTTACGTCTTACGGCCTTACGCCTTAACTTCGCAAGGTCGGCCGTAAGGCGTCAGCGCCGCTCCGGCGGCGGGGCCAGCGTGTCAAAGCGTTTTGCGCGAAGCCCCGACGCTACCGGCACCCCCCACACTCCCCACGTTCCCCGGCAGGCGGCTCTCCGACGGCATCGCTGCCTGTGCTGCGGGCAACTGCGCGGCTTGCCAGGCGTGCCGCCACTCGGGCGGCCCGAACAAGGCCATCCACTTGTTACGCCATCCCTTCATCGTGAAGACGTCGCGCGCCATCGAGCGCCACTCGTGAAACGTCAGCGTGATCGGGTTATGCGTGTGAATCTGGTCGACGATGCCGAATTCGCACGGCTCGGCCTCGCTCTCTTCCACATAAGACCCGAACAGCCGGTCCCAGATGACCAGCACGCCCGCATAGTTGCGGTCGATGTAACGCGGATTGCGCGCGTGGTGCGCGCGGTGAATCGACGGCGTATTGAGCACGTACTCGAGCCACCCCAATTTCGGAATTGCCTGAGTGTGCACGAAGAACTGGAAGGCGAGATTGAGCAGCACCACACCAACGATTTGTATGGGGGTGAAGCCGATGAGCGCCATGGGGGTCCAGAACAGCCACATGCCTGCGACCGGATACATCAGGCTTTGACGGAAGGCCGTCGACAGGTTGAGCCGCTCGGACGAGTGATGCACGACGTGCGCCGCCCACAACCAGCGGATGCGATGGCTGGCGCGATGAAACACGTAGTAGAGAAAGTCCTGCACGACGAAGAGCAGCAGGAAGCCGAGCCATCCGCTCGGCATCGTGTAGAGGCGGTGATGGTCGTAGAGCCACGCGTAGAACGGCACGATGAGCAGCCACGCCAGCTTGTCCGCGCCTTGATGCATGAGCGCGAGCGTGGCGTTGCTCAGGGTGTCCTTCAGGCTGTACATGCCGGGACGGCGTCGCCGCCAGTACCAGGCTTCGATACCGATGCACAACACGAACACCGGCGCGAGCGCCAGCAGAATCAACTCGACGTTCATGACCTCGTGTCTCCTCACGATGGGGTCATCTGAACCGGTGCCCCTGCCTCTGAGTGAAGGTGGTACCGATGGAACGTCTATTCTGACCCGAATGTGACGGGGCAGCGCAGGGGTTAGAGGGAAACGTCAAATGCCCGGCTTCACCGCGCTGGCGCTTGAGGGGGGCCGGCGAGGGCTTGCGAGCCCTCGCTTCTTTACGTTGAAGACAGGCTCAGCGGCCGTTCTCGTACACCCAGGAGATGAGTGCGTCGTGGAAGCCGCGGGCGTTGCTCGCGCGCGGATCGTTGACCAGCGAGACCACGACATACGTGTCGCCCGAGCGCGTGCCGACATACCCGGCCACGGCACTCACGTCGTCGAGCGTGCCGGTCTTGATGTGGGCGTTGCCTGCCACGTCGCGGTTCATCAGGCGATTGCGCATGGTGCCGTCGACGCCGACGGTCGGCATCGACTCGACGAGCACCTGTCCGGTCGGGCTGTTGATGCCGTGTTGCAGCAAACGGGCCAGCTCTGCGGCGCTGATGCGCTCGATGCGCGACAGGCCGGAACCGTTTTCGACGACGAGCCCCGGCATGGCGAGATCGTTCTTGTCGAGCCAGCGGCTCAGCACCTCGCGCGAACGCGTGAGGCTCGCGGGCGTTCGGTTGTTGTCGGCGGCCAGACCCAGCGTCAGGAACAACTGACGTGCCATCACGTTGTTGCTGAACTTGTTCATGTCGTGCACGACTTCTGCGAGCGTCTGGCCGTGATGCGTGACGAGCAGACGCGCACCCGGCGGCACGACGCCCGTGCGCACATTGCCGTTGAACTGCCCGCCGGACGCTTGCCACAGGGCACGGAAGCCGCCGAGGAAGAAGCGATCACGGTCCGGTGCGGCCACGTTCCATCCCTTGTCCTCGCAAGACGCCGGATAGGTGCCCGAGAAGTGTGCGACATACGCGCCGTCGGGCGTGGTGTTCAACGTGGGGTGAATGCGCGTGAGCCAGTCGCCGCAGTTGCCGGCAGCGGTGGACGACATCTCGTTCGAGATCTGCAAATTCGCCAGCGGCGGCAACACGCCTACATCGACGGTGCCGTTCGGATTGCTGGTGAAGCTGAACGAGACGGCCTTGAACGAATACAGCAAAGGATCGGGCGCGACGTTGTACGGCCGGTCGTCGCCGCCGTCGATGGCATGCTGCGCGCCGATGTCCGAGCTGTAGGCCGATCGGTCGAGTACGATGTCGCCGTTGATGTTCGTCACGCCCGCGTTGTGCAGTTCTGCGACGAGCTTCTCCATCTCTTCGGGAACGAGCTTCGGATCGCCCGAGCCCTTGAAATACAGATTGCCGTTGAGCGTACGGCCGTCGGACTGTCCGTCGGTGAACGCCTGTGTGCGCCAGCGATAGTCGGGGCCGAGCGTGTCGAGCGCGGCAATCGTCGTGACGAGTTTCATCGTCGAGGCCGGATTGCGCGGCACGTTCGGATTGACGGCGAGTAACGGCGCCGGGACAACCCCGCGCGTTTGCAGCGGATTGTCGACCTTCGCGACGATCACGCTCACGTGCGATGCGGGCACCTTGCTCGCGGCGAGCGCGCGTGCGAGCTCGGGCGGCAGCGGCGTGGCGCGCGCGGCCGCGACCGGCACCTTGGGTGTCTTCGCGTGCTTGTGCGGCGCGGCCTGCGCCGGTGCGCCGACGATCATCACGAGCGCGAGCGCCGAGCAGCACGCGCGTGCAATGCCGCCGATGCCGCCGATGCCGCCGATGATGTGGCGCGAGGGCCGCGAATGCAGCGAAGGCAATGCGGGCAGCAGTGAGGGGAGTGAAGCGGGGGAGCGTGAGGCGCTGCTGAGCAAGCGAGGGACGCGCATGACGGGCGAGGTTCTCCAGTGTTGCGCGCAGCGAAACCGTACGGCCTGAATGCGGGGGTGCACAGGCAAAGCGATGCGGACGCGGCGGCAAAACGATGATTTGACGATCGGGGTTCGCGGGCCGCGATGTGCGTCTGACATCGCGGCAGCATGCGTGCCATTGTAAGTCGGTCATGCAACGAACTGTCGCTACAATGGGTCGAAATCCCGTGGGTGTCACGCATAGGCAACATCGCGAACGTCGAACGACGTTGCGCTGCCGGTGCAGCCAGTGATGCCCGCAGAGCGTCTCAACCGGTGCCCAAGCCATGCGAATTTTGTTGGTGGAAGACGATGCGATGATTGCCTCGGCCGTGATGAAAGGTCTGCGCCAGGACGGCTGGACCGTCGATCATGTCGGCGACGGACAGCGTGCGCTCGATGCGCTCTCGGCCGAGGCGTACGACGCCTTGCTGCTCGACCTCGGCCTGCCGCGCCGCGATGGCATCGACGTGCTGCGCACCTTGCGCTCGCGCGGCCAGACGCTGCCGGTGCTCATCGCCACGGCGCGCGACGCGGTCGCCGACCGCGTGAAAGGGCTCGACGCGGGGGCCGACGATTACCTCGTCAAACCGTTCGATCTCGATGAACTGGCGGCGCGCCTGCGAGCGCTCGTGCGGCGTCAGGCGGGGCGCAGCGAGCCGTTGCTGCGTCACGGCGCGATCGTGCTCGATCCCGCCACGCGCCAGGTGACGTGCGCGGGCGCGCCCGTGGTGCTCTCCGCGCGCGAGTACGCCGTGCTCGAAGCGTTGCTCAACCGGCCGGGCGCCGTGTTGTCCAAGGCGCAACTCGAAGAACGTATCTATGGCTGGGGTGAGGAAGTGGCGAGCAATGCGGTGGAAGTCCATGTCCATGGGCTGCGCAAGAAGCTGGGTGCAGACGCCATTCGCACTGTGCGTGGTGTCGGCTACATGATGCCCGCGCCCGGCACGACATCGGCGGAGGCGAACTGATGCGCTCGATTCGCCGCCGTCTTGTCGTCGGGTTGCTGATTACGCTGTTGGTGGCGCTGCTGCTCGCGGGCATTGCGATCTTCCGTCAGGCGCGTACGGAAGCCAACGCGCTGTTCGATTTCCAGTTGCAGCAGATGGCGTTGTCGTTGCCTGCCGAGCCGTTCTCGAGCGTGCCGGGCGATCACAACGACGCGGCGGGTCTCGTCATACAGATCTGGAGCCGCAACGGTGTCGAGCTGTATTACTCGCATCCGCGCACACCGCTGCCCCCGCGTGCCGAACTGGGCTTCACCACGGTGCAGACCCCCGCAGGCGACTGGCGCGTGTATGCGGCGCTCGTGGGCGACAACGTCGTGCAACTGGCGCAGCCGATGGTCATCCGCGATTCCTTGGCCGTGTCGATGGCGCTACGAACGCTGTTGCCGCTGGTGGTCGCGATGCCGCTGCTGGCGTTGCTCGTCTGGATTGTGGTCGGGCGTGGCTTGCAGCCGCTGCGTCGCGTGACGAAGGCGCTCGATGCGCGGGCGCCGGGGGCGCTGGAAGCCTTGCCCGAGGCCGGGTTGCCCGACGAGGTGCGTCCGCTGGTGCGCGCGCTCAACAGCTTGCTCGGTCGGCTCGACGAGGCGCTTGTGCAGCAGAAGGCTTTCGTTGCCGATGCCGCACATGAATTGCGTACGCCGCTCGCCGCGTTGCAACTCCAGGTGCAATTGCTCGACCGGGCGCACACCGAGACGGAGCGTGCCGAGGCGATGCGAGATTTGCGTGACGGCGTGCGGCGTGCTTCGCACATGGTGGCGCAGTTGCTCACGCTGGCGCGACAGGAGCCGGATGTTGCGCGCGCTGCCACGGCATTCGTCGAGGTGCCGCTCGCGCCATTGCTGCACGACGTGGTGGCGCATCACGCGGCACTGGCCGTTGCCCGGGGGATCGATCTCGGGCTGGACGCCCCCGAGGCACTGGCCGCCATCAGCCGCGTGCGCGGCGATGCGAACGCGTTGCAGACCCTCTTTGGCAATCTCGTCGACAACGCGCTGAAATACACGCCGCGCGGCGGTCATGTGGATGTTCGTCTGGTGGCGGCAACGCCGGCACCGGTGGTCGAGATCGAGGACAACGGGCCAGGCATTGCGCCGGCCGAGCGCGAGCGCGTGTTCGACCGGTTCTTCCGCGGAGGGGCGGCATCGGCAGACGGGGGCGCGCAAGGGCATGCGGCGCCGCCGTCGGGCGCTCAGACGCCGGACCATAAAGGTGACACAGACGACACAGACGACACAGACGACACAGACGACACAGACGACACGAACGCGCCGCGTGCGCAGGGCAGTGGGTTAGGTCTCGCCATCGTGCGTAACATCGCGCAAACGCACGGCGCGCGCGTGGAGCTGTTCGACGCGCGCAGTGGCCAGGGGCTGCGTGTGCGTGTGAGCTTCGGCGGCGCGGCGTCGACACCGCCGCCGGTGCTTTGACGAGCCTGAGGATGCTCGCGCGCCTGACGAGGCGCGCGAGACATCGAGTCCGCGCCATTGACTCGCGTTGCCGGACATCGATGCGTTGGGCGGTCACAACAATCGTGCCGGGGCGGCAAGACATGGCGCGGTGCATTGACGCACCGCGCTTGCGGTGAATGCCTGAACTCATCCGCGCGTCACGTTGGTGACCATGTCGTTTTCAATCGTGAGCGTGCGGCGATCCGGGCGGTAGTCGCGCGTGGTGGGCATGGCCTTGCCGTCCTGCATGCCGATGCGCCACGGGCAGCCCTCCAGCATCGACCTGGCTTGCGTGAGCGACTTGCCGACGATCTCCCGATCGGCGGGCGAATCAGACGTGCAACTGCCGTTCTGACTCTGCATCTGACCTTGCATCTGCCCCGGCATCTGACCTTGCATCTGACCTTGCGCCTGCGCCGAATCGGCGGGGCCTTGCGTGCCCGTGCCATCGCCTCGTGACCCGTTGCCGGGGGCGGCGTTCGCCGCCAGCGTGAACGTCAGACACAACGCAGCGCCGGCGCTTCCCATCCAGCGAGCAACGTGACGGTAGCGGCGATCCATGGGCGTGCGGCGAAGTGACGTGTCGGTCGTGGGCATGGTGATTCTCCTGAGAGGGAAAACTTGCGACGCGGAATTGCGCCACTCCGCCACCGTAGGCAGCGGGATGCGTCGCGCGCAAGCCGAACCACGCGAGATGTCCCTTCAAACGCCTGCCGTCGTAACGCATAGCACTCAGAACGGCGCCCGAACGCATTCGATGAGTCACTTCTCGGGTCTTAAGGTTGTCTTAAGGGAGGCGCTCTACGATGACACCCATGTTCAAACGTAGTCGTCAGTAAGGAGAGACTCATGCGGACCTCGAAGCTCACTCGTACGCTGGTTGCCAGTGCCGTGCTCGTCGCATTGACGGGCGGCTACGTCGCGGGGCGCCAGCATTGGCAGGCACCGATCGCCTCGGAGATGGTCAGCGATGCGAATGCCGCGCTGGCCACGCCCGGCGCCAACGTGCAGAACACCCAGAACACCGCGCCGCGCATGCTGGTGCCGGACTTCTCGCAGCTGGCGGAACAATACGGACCGGCCGTAGTCAACATCAGTGTGACGCACGATGGGAAACCTTCGGCGGCACGTGGCTCGGCAGCGATTCCGATGCCGCCGGGCATGGATCAGAACGATCCGCTCTTCCAGTTCTTCCGTCACTTCTACGGCGCGCCGGGCAACGACGGTGGCGATGGCGACGGCGGTGACGACAGCAGCGGCCCGACGCGCAGTCTCGGTTCGGGCTTCATCGTGAGTCCGGACGGTTACATCCTGACCAACGCACACGTCGTCGACGACGCGAGTCAGGTGACGGTCAAGCTCACCGACAAGCGCGAGTACAAGGCGAAGGTCGTGGGCAGCGACAAGGCGAGCGACGTGGCGTTGCTCAAGATTGCCGCGACGGATCTGCCGACGGTGAAGATTGGCGATCCGTCGAAGTCGAAGGCGGGTGAGTGGGTCGTGGCCATCGGGTCGCCGTACGGCTTCGACAACACCGTGACGGCGGGCATCGTGTCGGCGAAGGCCCGCGCGTTGCCGGACGAGAACTACACACCGTTCATTCAGACGGACGTGCCGGTCAATCCGGGTAACTCGGGCGGGCCGCTGTTCAATCTGAATGGCGAAGTCATCGGCATTAACTCGATGATCTATTCGCGCACCGGTGGCTTCCAGGGCTTGTCGTTCGCGATTCCGATCGACATGGCGATGAAGGTCAAGTCGCAGCTCCAGCAGTACGGTAAGGTGAGTCGCGGCCGGATCGGTGTGGCGATTCAGGAAGTGAATCAGTCGCTGGCGAAGTCGTTCGGGTTGCCCAAGCCTACCGGGGCACTGGTGTCGTCCATCGACAAGAACGGCCCGGCGGCGAAGTCGGATCTGAAGCCGGGCGACGTGATTCTGGCGGTCAACGGCACGACCATCGACGATTCGGTGCAGTTGCCGGAGAAGATTGCCGATATGCGTCCGGGGCAGAAGGCGGTACTCACGGTCTGGCGCAATGGCGCGAAGCAGGAGGTGAGCGTGACGGTCGCAGCGCTCAGCGAGAAGAAGGACGTTGCGAGCAATGACGACTCGGCCACGCATGGCCGGCTGGGTCTTGCGGTGCGCGATCTCTCGCCCGACGAGAAGCGCGCGGCGCAGGTCACGAACGGTCTGCTGGTGGCGCGTGTCGGCGGCCCTGCCGAACAGGCGGGGGTGCAGCCGGGCGACATCATCCTGTCGCTCAACGGCACGCCGGTCACGAGTGCGTCGCAACTGAGCGACAAGCTCAAGAAGGCGGGCAATAATGTCGCGTTGCTCGTGCAGCGCGACGGGCAACAGATTTTCATCCCGGTCGATCTCGGCTAAGCGCCGTGTGAGACACCCTCGGGATGCCACGCACTACCTTGGGTGCCGGTGCGTTGGCGGTCGCGACACTGCGGCGGCCACGTTACCGGTGCGATCCGGCATCGTGATGACATGAACGGGAGGTCGAACATGTGGCAACAATGGCAACGCTGGTCGGTGGCCGCGGCCACGGCCGCAGTCATGGCAGGCAGTCTGGGCAGCATATCGGTTGCTCATGCGCAGGGCGGCACGCTGCCGCCATCGATGAAGCAGGGCAATGTGACGTATGTCTCGGGCGGTATCGACAGCGACGAATCCGGGGCGTTCAAGCGTGAGGCGTCGCGCTGGCCACTGTCCATCGAGATGGCGGCACGCGGTGATGGCGCGAACGAGTACGTTGCCGACGCGCAGGTGCAGATCATGCGCGGCGGAACTACGGTGCTCGATACGCGCTCGAAAGGGCCATTCATGCTCGTGAAGCTGCCCGAAGGCAACTACACCGTGAAGGCGACGTATAACGGCAAGCCCATGACGAAGGATGTGAATGTGCCCGCGAAGGGGCACGCCGCAGCAACATTCCTGTGGCCGCGCGACTGATGTGCCGATCCGTCGTGTCAGGTGAAGGTCCACACGGATGACGAGGTAACCCAGGCAGTAACACTCAGCAACGAGTGAGCGAGTTGCGCCGCCATGTTTGACATGGCGGCGCTTTTTTTGTCCTGCGGGCCATGAGGTGCGACGGGCTGCGTTGCGCGACGCTGCCGCTCAGCGGCAGATTCAGGCCGCGCTTTGGCACTCGGAGGCTTCGCCGTCGACGATGTCTTCGGACGTCCTGACCGAGAAGGTCTGCTTCACGGCGATGCCGTTCTTGATCGCCGTCATCTCGGCGAGAATCGCGACCGCGATCTCGGCCGGCGTGCGGGCACCGAGGTGCATGCCCACCGGCCCGTGCAGCCGTTCGATTTCCGTCGAACTCAGATCGAAGAGCGAGAGCCGCTCGCGGCGTCGCGCATTGTTCACGCGCGAGCCGATGGCGCCGATGTAGAACGCGGGGGACTTGAGCGCTTCGAGCAGCGCCATGTCGTCGAGCTTCGGATCGTGCGTGAGCGTGAGCACCGCGCTGTGCGAGTCGAGTTGCAGCCGCACGATCAGGTCGTCCGGCATCTCGCGCGATAGCTCGGTGCCTGCCACCTGCCATTCGTCGGCATATTCCTGGCGCGGATCGCAAACGATCACGTGATAGTCGAGCGCACACGCCATGCCGGCGACGTATTTCGAGAGCTGCCCGGCGCCAATCACGATCAGGCGATGGCGCGGGCCGTGCGAGGTGATGAGGCGGATGCCGTCGAATTCGAGCGGCGGCGTGTGATGGCCCGGAGCCATGCGTACTGCACCGGTCGCCATGTCCAGTTCGCGCACCACGAGGCGGAATTGCGCAATGGCGTCGAGCAGTTCGGGAATGCGCGAGGCGTCGCTTAGTGGTTCGAGCACCAGTTGCAGCGTGCCGCCGCAGGGCAGCCCGAAGCGATGCGCTTCCTCGGCGCTCACGCCGTAGCTCGTGAGTTGGGGACGATCCTGCGGCCAGTCGCCGTCGCGAATGCGGGCAATGAGGTCGTCCTCGACACAGCCGCCCGACACGGAGCCGACCATATGGCCGTCTTCACGAATCGCGAGCATCGAGCCCACGGGCCGCGGGGCAGAGCCCCAGGTGCGTACAACGGTGCCCAGCGTGACGAAAAAGCCAGCGCGGGTCCACTGCACGGCCGACTTCAGCACTTCCAGATCGACACTGTCCATAGTACGGTTCCTTCGCCAATACGCGAGCGGCACCCGATGGGGGCCAAGACACAAGACACAGGGCCGCCCGCCCGACATTCACCGCTCGATGTGATCCGGCGAGTATATCGTGCCTCGGCTTGCGCTGTATTTGAGCCGATACACCGATGCACCGATGCACCGATATGCCGATGCGCGGATACTTCGTTCCGCTTCCCGCTTCCCGCTTCCCGCCGCATGTGGAGCTTCACCCACTGTCGGGCGCGTCGGTGATTTGACATGAGGTGACTCGTGTCACAATACTTTGAGGTTCGAGACAACGCCGCAACACCGACGCAACACCAACGAGTGACCGCATCGCGTTTGGGGAGGGGCAATGGAGCTGCACAGCAGCCGGCAATTGCCGGTGGCACGAGACGTCGCGTGGATCGCCCTGAACGACCCGGGCATCTTGCGCAGGTGCATTCCGGGCTGCGAATCGCTCGAGCGCATCGACGACACGACGTGGTCGATCGTCATCGCCGCCTCGCCTGGGCCCGTGGGCGGACGCTGGACCGGCCGCATCACGCTCTCCGATGTGATCGCGCCGACCTCATACACATTGAATTTCGACGCACTGGGCTCCTCGGCCGGACACACGCGTGGCCGCGCGGCGCTCACGTTGCAATCGCAGGGATCGATGAACACATTACTGACGTATGACCTGAAGGCGGAGTTCAGCGGCGATTCCGCCCATCTGGACGCCCCGCCGGTCGAAGGCGCGGCCCGCAAGCTCGCTGACGAGTTTTTCACGCGCCTGACGGCCGCCCTTGCCCCGCACTACAAGGGCAACGGCCCGGTCGCCACCGACGGCGAAGTGGCCGCAGCACTCGGGACGGACACCGTCATGCCCGATATGTCGGCCAACACGTCGGCCGCGCGCGGCAAGCGGGTGCGCTGGTGGCCGTGGGCCGTGGCGGCGCTTATCCTGATGCTGATCGTGCTGTGGGGCAACCATGCCAGTTGAGCGTCGTCAGGGGAAGGCCGGCGGCGCAAGCCGCGCAAACACCGCACAAGCCGCCAACGCCTCCGATACCCATGCCACCGACGCGCCCGCGCGCGAATCGCAAGCCACGGCCGAAGCGCTGGGAGTGCCGGATGCGCTGGAAGCGGCGCCCAATGCGGCGGCGCCCGCGGGCGCGGCGAGCTACGACGTGCGTGTGCGCCTTCGCGATGGCGACACGCCGGTGTTCGGGCCGGGACGTCTGACGTTGCTGCGTGCCATCGAGGCGACCGGGTCGATCTCTGCGGCCGCGCGGCGCATGGGCATGTCGTACCGACGCGCATGGCTGCTCGTCGAGGCGATGAATCACGAATTCCGCGAGCCCCTCGTCACGCGCCATATCGGCGGGGTGTCCGGTGGTGGGGCTCAACTCACGCCGTTCGCGCAGAATCTCACGGCGCACTACGACACGCTGCTCAGGGAAATCCGCTCGCTGCTCGACGCGCACGTGCCAACCTTTGACGCCTATCTCAAAGGCGGCAAGGCCGTCGACCCGGACGAGGCGTGAAAACCGACTTTCGGTCGCTGATCTCCCGTCACCCCGACTATCACGAAAACGTTATTTCTCTGTGAGGACTTCGTCACCGGCCTGAAGCGACACTGACTCCATCGACGCGAACCCCGCGATGGAGGTCTCCATGTCCACTCTGACGAAGTCTGCTCCGCCTGCGGCAAAGCCCCCGGTACGGTCCCGCCCGGTGCAGCCCGGGTGGCTGCGCGTGACCCATTGGCTTAACGTGCTGGCCGTGCTCGTGATGGTCACGAGCGGCTGGCGCATCTACAACGCGTCGCCCATCTTCGGTTTTCGATTCCCCAACGACATTACCCTTGGCGGCTGGCTCGGCGGCGCGCTGCGCTGGCACTTCGCCGCGATGTGGCTGCTCGCGCTCAACGGGTTGGTCTATCTGCTGATCAATCTCGCGAGCGGCCGCCTGTCGCGCCGGTTCTTTCCTGTGACGTTACGCGGCGTGATGCGCGATGCCTTCGCCGCACTGCGCGGCCGCCTCGCGCACGACGATCCCCGTCACTACAACCAGGTGCAGCGCGTCGCGTATCTGTTCGCGGTGCTCGACCTCGTGCTGCTCGTGGCGTCGGGGCTCGCGATCTGGAAGCCCGTGCAACTCGGCTGGCTGTGCACCTTGTTCGGTGGCTTTCAGGGCGCGCGTCTGGTGCATTTCCTGGCGATGGCGGCGCTCGTCGCATTCGTTGCCGTGCACGTCGTGATGGTCGCGCTGGTGCCTCGCACGCTGCGCACGATGATTACCGGACGCTGAGCGCACCGGCACTCGCTACGAGAGAGAACTGCCATGACCCTCGAACGAAAACCTCGCCACCTTTCGCCAACGTCACCGGTGGTGCGCGATGGCGAAGCGATTCTCCACGAAGCGCGGGCATTGATGACGCGGCGCGTGACCGAACCTTCTCGCCGCGCATTCCTCGCGCGCACGTTGTCGCTCGGTGGCGTGGCGTTGCTCTCGGGCTGCTCGCTCGATGACAACGCCAGCGTGGAGTCGGCGCTCGACAAGATGTCGCGCTGGAACGACCGTGTGCAGGCCGCGCTGTTTCGTCAGGACGTGCTCGCGCCGACGTTCCCCGAGTCGAGCATCACGCGTCCGTTCCCGTTCAATGCGTTCTATTCGATGGACGAAGCGCCGGTGGTCGAAGAAGCCGATTACCAGTTGGAGCTGTCCGGGCTGATCGCGGACAAGGCGCCGTGGCGTCTCGACGCGCTGCGCAATTTCGCCAGTCCGCGAGCGGCGCAGCAGATCACGCGTCACGTGTGCGTGGAGGGGTGGAGCGCGATCGGCCGCTGGGGCGGCGTGACGTTCTCCGACTTCCTGCGGCGCATCGGCGCGGACACGACGGCGCGCTACGTCGGCTTCAAGTGTGCCGACGATTACTACACGAGCATCGACATGCCGACGGCGCTGCATCCGCAGACGTTGCTCGCGCTTACCTATGACGGCCAGACGCTGCCAAGGGAGTACGGCTTCCCGATGAAGCTGCGCATTCCCACGAAGCTTGGCTACAAGAATCCCAAACATATCCGCGCGATTTTCGTGACCAACACCTATCCGGGCGGGTACTGGGAGGACCAGGGTTACAACTGGTTCGGTGGCAGTTGACGCGAACGCGCGACTGCATGATTCACGGGACGCCGCCATGGCGCCTGGCAGGACTCACTCACTTTTGGAGGATTACGACAATGAAGATGCGATATCTGGCCGTGATGGCGATGGGACTGGCACTTGGCACCGGCGCGGCGTTTGCGCAGGATGCCATGAGCAAGGGCGATGCCATGTCGAAGGGCGACGCCATGTCGAAAGGCGGTGCCATGAGCAAGGACATGGACAAGAGCGGGAAGATGTCCAAGGGCGATGCAATGTCCAAGGGCGGCGCCATGAGCAAGCACGACGCCATGGGCAAGGGCGATGCCATGGGCAAGATGGACAAGGGCGACGCGATGAGCAAGGGCCAGTAAGCCTGGCGACATCGAACACAAGGCGTCGCCACAGATCTGCGTGGCGACGCCTTGTCTTTTCTCGCTGCGGCGACGGCGATGCCGTGCGCTGCCGTCTCACCGGCGCATCAAGTGAGCGAGCTAGCGGGTCAACGCGACCGACTTGATGAGCAGGTACACATCGCGGCCTGCCGTCAGTTGCAATTGATCGGCGGAGAAGCGCGTGATGCGCGCGCGCAGTGCCGTGCCTGCGGGGTCGCCGAGAAGCGTGGCACTGACTTCCACGGCGTCGCCCAGATCGCGCAATGTCGTCACGCGCGCGGACAACACGTTGAGCACGCTGGTATCGACGGGCGGGGCGGTGGCCACCGCAACGTCGCGCTCGCGCACGAGAATGCGGCAGGCATCGCCCGTCTCGCCGCTGGCACGCGGCACGCGCAACCGGATCGTGTCGCTACCGTTCACCGCAAGCTCGGTCAGACCGTATGACACGTCGTGCGCGACGATACGCGTCTCCAGCACGGTGCCCGGCGCCTCGGCGGCACCATCGAGCGCGTCGCGATGCATGTTGAGTACATCGGCGGGCGCACCTTGCGAGATCGTGCGACCGTCCTTGAACAACACCACCTGATCGGCCAGCCGCATCACCTCGTCGAGCGAATGCGTGACGTACAGCACCGGCAGCTTCAACTCGTGACGAATGCGGTTCAGGTAGTCGAGCACCTCGAGACGCCGTGCGTGATCGAGCGAGGCGAGCGGCTCGTCCATGAGCAGCATGCGCGGGCACGACAGCAGTGCGCGACCGATGCCCACGCGTTGCTTCTCGCCGCCGGACAGTGCCCCCGGACGCCGGCTCAGCAAATGCCCCAGATTCAGCACATCGACCACGTGCGCCAGCGCAATTGCGCCGGTGCCGGCGGCCGCCACGTCGCGACGTCGTAACCAGCGGCCGAAGAGCAGGTTCTGACGTACCGTCAGATGCGGCAGCAGACGTGCGTCCTGAAACACGTAGCCGATGCGGCGTCGCCAGGTCGGCAGGGCAACCCCGGCGGCGCTGTCGAAGAGCACGTCGTTGCCCACGACGATGCGTCCCGCATCGGGTTTGAGCAGGCCGGACACCGCATTGACGACCGTGCTCTTGCCGCTGCCCGACGGCCCGAACAGTGCGGTCACGCCCATGCCTGCGGCGAACTCGGCGTCGAGCGTAAAGTCGCCGAAGCGATGTTGGAGACGAACTTCAACCGTCATAGCCAAGCGCCTTGCGATTGCCGAAGCGGATCAGCACTTCGGAGAAGATGAGCGTCGCCACGGCCAGCACGACCGAGATCGCGCACAGGCGCCAGACCATGGCGTCGCCATCGGGCACCTGCGTGGCCGTGTAGATCGCCAGCGGCAGCGTCTGCGTCTGTCCGGGAATGTTCGAGACGAACGTGATCGTCGCGCCGAATTCGCCGAGCGCGCGGGCGAACGCGAGCACGAAGCCGTGCATCACGCCGGTGGCGCTGAGCGGCAACGTCACGGTGAGGAAGGTGAGCCACGGGCCTGCGCCAAGCGTTTGCGCGGCTTGCTCCAGCTTGGTGTCGGAGGCTTCGAGCGCTTGCCGGATCGCGCGCACAAGCAGCGGGAAACCCATCACGCCTGCGGCGAGCGCGGCGCCCGTCCAGCGAAACGCGAAGGTGAAGTTAAACCACTCGCGCAACAATTTGCCGATGGCGCCCTGTGCGCCGAACAGCACGAGCAGCGCAAAGCCGACGACCACCGGCGGCAACACGAGCGGCAAATGGAGGATGGCGTCGAGCAACGCCTTGCCGGGGAAGTGCCGGCGAGCGAGCAGCCAGGCAGCGGCATAGGCGAAGGGCAGGCTGCAAAGCGTGCCCCACAAGCCGATGCGAAGGCTGAGTTCGACGATGCCCCATTCTTCCGGGCTGAGACTCATGAACATTCGGGCGAGCGATAGTGGGTGACTGGGTTGACCGGGCACTGACGCACTGACCGCGCACTGGCCACGCACTGGCCACACATATGGCAACGCCGGAGCCGTCGACGACCGCTCCGGCGGCCTATGCATCAGAGGGATACCGGGACTGTAGCGGATCTCGTCCGCGCGAGTGCGAAACGGCTTCCCGGCATTCGTGCTGCGAGTCGTGCCATTGCTGCCATTGCTACGATGACTGCATGTCCTGCGAGTGCCGCGAGTGCTGTGAGGCCCGAGACATTACGGGCGGCTGAAGCCGAAGCGTTGGAACGTGGCCTGCGCCGTCGGGGTTTGCAGGAATTTGTAGAACGGGTCGGCGTCGGCGCGGTTGGCCTGCTTAGTGACGGCAACCGGGTAGACGATCGGTGCATGGCTGTCGGCCGGGAACGTGCCGGCGATGCGCACGCGCTTCTCGGCGTTGGCGTCGGTCTTGTACACGATGCCGTACGGCGCTTCACCGCGAGCGACCAGCAACAGGGCGTTACGCACGTTGTCCGCGGCCGCGACCTTGCCTTGCACCTTCGACCAGACGCCGAGCTTCTCGAGCGCAGCCTTGCCGTAGAGGCCGGCCGGCACGTGCGCCGGATCGCCCATGGCGAGCTTGCCGTTACCGAGCCTGGCGTCGAGATCGGTGCCCGTCTTCAGATCGATGTCACCCGTGGTCGTGGCCGGTGCGATCAGCACCAGTTCGTTGCCGAGCAGGTTGCGACGCGTGCTCGTGTCGATCAGGTCGTGCTTCTGGGCGTAGTCCATCCAGTCCTGGTCTGCGGAGATGAACACATCGGCCGGGGCGCCCTTTTCGATCTGACGCGCCAGCGTCGAGCTGGCGCCGTACACGAGCACGGGCTTCTTGCCGGTTTCCTTCGTGTAGGCGGCCGACAGATCGTCGAGGGCGTCTTTCATGCTGGCGGCGGCGAAGACTTGCTGCGCCGCGGCGTGTCCGGCAAACAACAGGCTTGCGCCGACGGCGGCAACGCCCAGTGCGCGGCGCAACATCGTGCCGGTCTTTTGCGAGGCTTGGGACTTGCGGCGAGCGATAACGACAGCTTTCACGAATGTGGTCTCCAGCGTGTAGTGGCTAGGTCTGCTCGAAGTTTGGCGGATCTCGCCGTGAGCGGACTCGTGGATGCGATCCGGCAGCGAGGCCGGACCGCCGGTCACACAGGGCGCGCAACGCGTTATGTAGGATTATATATAACGCTGCCGCGCTGTACAGATATACGCCGTATCACGGCACCGGAATGCGATCCGGCGCGGCAACTGCGCGTCGTGAATCGGAAAAATCGGGACGATGGGCGCGGTAAGGCAGGCGGACGAGACGCCAACGAACAAGCGCCCGGTCACGGGCGCTCGCTAATTAATATGTGTAGTAAATCTTGAGGCGCCTGGCGTCACCAGACGCCTGCGCTCAGGCGAGCGCGGCCTGCGGCGATTGACTTGCGGTGCGCAGCATGGCCGGGCTCGTGCGCAGCATGTCGAAGAAGCCGTCGACGACCGCATCGCACTCCGCGCCGAGGTCATAGTCGGGCAGGAACAACCAGTCCGACATCATGCCGACCACCAGCGCGTGCAGCATGATTGCGGCGCGCCGCGTGTCGAGATTCTTGGGCAACTGATCGCGCGCGATGGCGCGTTCCATGTCGCGCATGATGCGCTGCTTGCCGTCGGTACGCGCCTCACGCTGACGCTCGAGCACCGACAGCATCTCGTTCGTGTATTCACATTTGTGAAACAGAATGTCGAGCACGCGCCGACGGCGCTCGTTGCGCGCGGTCTCCTTGAGCACGAGCTTGCAGATATCGTGCATGCGCTGCATCGGATCGCCGTTCTCGGACTCGGCGTATTCCTCGTCGATCATGCGCTCCATCGGCAGACGGATACGATCCGTCATGGCGTTGAACAGGTCGATCTTGTTCTTGAAGTGCCAGTAAATGGCGCCGCGGGTCAGGCCAGCGGCTTCGGCGATGTCGGCGAGCGATGTACTGGACACGCCTTTCTGTGCGAACACCGTCTCTGCGGTGTCGAGCAACAGATTGCGAGTCTCGATCGCTTCCTCTTTGGTTCTGCGGGCCATCGTCGTGTCACAGGGGCGTCGGAAATTTGCGAAAGGCGATGTAAAAGACGCCGCACTTTGGTGCGACGCAATATGATTTACATACATTCATGAATGTATCTATAATAGCAGCCGCTTGCTCTATTGCACAGGGAACATTTAAGCTCCTTCGTCTAAGGGAAATACCTCACGGATGTGAGGGAGCCATTTGAGGCCGGATCACCCGGGTCCTGGGGGGCTCAGGCCGTCCACTTGGGCACTCGCCGCCCCGTCTTTGTGCGACGGGATTGCGCAGCGGCCTTCGCCGTCGCAATCGTCGCAACCGCAATCGTCGCAACGTATCGTCATTTTGTTTGACCGCATTCCATTTATCGGGGGCGTATATGCACGTCAAGAGAAGTTCACTGGGGATGGTCACGGCCGTGGCACTCGCGGTATTGACCTTGGCCGCGTGCGGCAAGAAGCCGCAGCAGCCGCAGGGCATGGTGCCGGAAGTCGGCGTCGTGACACTGCAACCCCAGAACGTAACACTGACGACCGACCTGCCCGGACGCACTTCGCCCTTCCGCGTTGCCGACGTGCGGGCGCGCGTCGACGGCATCGTGCTCAAGCGCGATTTCACCGAGGGCAGTGACGTCAAGGCAGGACAGCGTCTGTACAAGATCGATCCGGCAACCTATCAGGCCGCTTACGACAACGCCAAGGCCACGCTGGCCAAGGCCGTTGCAAACCAGGCGTCGACGAAGTTGCTGGCCGATCGCTACAAGCAATTGGTGGCCGTCGAAGCCGTCTCGAAGCAGGACTACGATAACGCCGTGGCTTCTGCGCTTCAGGCCGACGCCGATGTGCAGTCCGGCAAGGCCGCGGTCGAAACCGCGCGCATCAACCTCGGCTACACCGACGTGCCGGCCCCGATCTCGGGCCGTACGGGGTTGTCGCAGGTGACCGAAGGCGCTTACGTGCAATCGGGCGCGGCCACGCTCATGACGACCGTGCAGCAGATCGATCCGATGTATGTGGACGTGACGCAATCGGCTGCGGACGGACTGCGTCTGCGTCGTGCACTGGCGGACGGCAAGCTGCAAAGCGCGGGTAAGAACGCCGCCAAGGTGGAGCTCACGCTCGAAGACGGCACGAAGTACCCGCTCGAAGGCAAGTTGCAGTTCTCCGACATCACCGTCGACCAGACGACCGGCTCGGTGACGGTGCGCGCGATCTTCCCGAACCCGAACCGCGAGTTGCTGCCCGGCATGTTCGTGCACGCCCAGCTTCAGGAAGGTGTGAAGGAAGGCGGTCTGCTCGTGCCGCAGCAGGGGGTGACTCGTGACCAGAAGGGCCAGCCGACGGCAATGGTCGTGAACAAGGAAGGCAAGGTCGAACTGCGTCAACTGGTGACCGATCGTGCGATCGGCGACAAGTGGCTGGTGAGTTCGGGCCTGTCTGCCGGCGATCAGGTGATCGTGGCGGGCCTGCAAAAGGTGCGCCCGGGGGCGCCGGCGAAGGCTGTGCCGGCACAACTTCCGGGAACGGCGCAAGCGCCGGCGGGTGCCAGCGCACCGGCCGCTGCGGCGCCTGCTGCGCAGGCGAGCACTGCGTCGGCCGCCAACGCTCAATAACGCGGAGCCTCATTCATGGCAAAGTTTTTTATCGATCGCCCGATTTTTGCGTGGGTGATCGCGATTGTCATCATGCTGGCCGGCGCGCTTTCAATCCTGAAGCTGCCGGTCTCGCAATATCCGCCCATCGCACCGCCTTCGGTGCAGATCACCGCGACCTACCCGGGCGCTTCGGCGCAGACCGTTCAGGATACGGTCACGCAGGTGATCGAGCAGCAGATGAACGGCATCGACAACCTCGAGTACATCTCGTCGACGTCTGACGGCTCGGGTACGGCGCAGATCACGCTGACCTTCTCGCAGGGTACGAACCCGGACATCGCCCAGGTGCAGGTGCAGAACAAGCTGCAACTTGCCACGCCGCTGCTGCCGCAGCAGGTGCAACAGCAGGGTATCAAGGTGGCCAAGGCGACCAAGAACTTCCTGCTGGTGATCGGTGCGTATTCCGATGACGGCCAGATGACCGACATCGACCTTGCGAACTACATTGCCGCCAACGTGCAGGATCCGATCAGCCGTGTGAACGGTGTCGGTCAGGTGCAGTTGTTCGGTTCGCAATACGCGATGCGCGTCTGGGTCGATCCGCAGAAGCTCAACGGCTACAACCTCACGATCATTGACGTCTCGAACGCCATTTCGGCGCAGAACGTCCAGATTTCGGCGGGCGAGTTGGGCGGTGCACCGGCGGTCAAGGGGCAGCAGCTCAATGCCACCGTGACGGCGCAAAGCCGTCTGCAAACGCCGGAGCAGTTCCGCAAGATCCTGCTCAAGGTCAACAAGGACGGCTCGCAGGTTCGTCTGGGCGACGTTGCCCGTGTCGAACTGGGCGGCGAATCGTACCAGGTGGTCGCGCGCTACAACGGCAAGCCTGCCGCCGGTCTGGCCATCACGCTGGCCACGGGCGCAAACGCGCTGCAAACGGCAACGGCAGTCAAGCAGGCCGTCACCGAGTTGCAGCCGTACTTCCCTGCGGGCATGAAGGTCGATTACCCGTACGACACCACGCCGTTCGTGAAGATCTCGATCGAGGAAGTGATCAAGACCCTCATCGAAGGTATCGTGCTCGTGTTCCTGGTGATGTATCTGTTCCTGCAAAACCTGCGGGCAACGATCATCCCGACGATCGCCGTGCCGGTCGTGTTGCTCGGTACGTTCGGCATCATGGGCGCGGCGGGCTTCTCCATCAACACCTTGTCGATGTTCGGTCTGGTGCTGGCCATCGGTCTGCTCGTCGACGATGCCATTGTGGTGGTGGAAAACGTCGAGCGGGTGATGGCCGAAGAGGGGCTGAGTCCGAAGGAAGCGACGAAGAAGGCGATGGACCAGATCGTCGGCGCGCTGGTGGGTGTGGCGCTCGTGCTCTCGGCGGTGTTCGTGCCGATGGCGTTCTTCGGCGGCTCGACCGGTGCCATCTATCGCCAGTTCTCGCTGACGATCGTGGCGGCCATGGCGCTCTCGGTGCTGGTGGCTATCGTGCTTACGCCGGCCATGTGCGCAACGATCCTCAAGCCGATCAAGAAGGGCGAAGTGCACGAGAAGCGTGGCTTCTTCGGCTGGTTCAACCGCACGTTCGACAAGGGCTCGAAGTCGTATCAGGGTCAGGTCGAGCGCATTCTGAAGCGCAGCACGCCGCTCATCATCGTCTATGTGGTGATCGTGGCCGTGGTGGGCTTCCTGTTCGTGCGCATGCCGACGGCATTCTTGCCGGACGAAGATCAGGGCTACTTCTTCAACCTGGTGCAATTGCCGCCGGGCGCGACGCAAGAGCGTACGCTCGAGGTCATGAAGCAGGTGGAGAAGCACTACCTGGAGAAGGAAAAGGACGCCGTGCGTTCGATCTTCACGGTGACGGGCTTCGGCTTTAACGGTCGCGGTCAGAACGTGGGTCTGGCATTCACGATGCTGCGTCCGTGGGAAGACCGTCAGTCGTCCGATCTGAAGGTGCAGGCGGTGATTGCGCGCTCGTATCAGGCTTTCGCGAGCGTGAAAGACGCCATGATCTTCGCGATCAACCCGCCGTCGGTGCCGGAACTGGGTAACGCGGGCGGTATCGACTTCGAACTGCAAGATCGCGCAGGCCTGGGTCACGAGGCGTTGATGGCCGCTCGTAACCAGTTCCTCGGGATGGCGGCGAAGAATCCGAACCTTGCGAACATGCGGCCGAACGGCCTCGACGACACGCCGCAATACAAGGTGGACGTCGACGAGGAAAAGGCTTCCGCACTGGGTCTGTCGATTGCCGACGTGTACAACACGCTCTCGGCGTCGTGGGGCTCGTCATACGTGAACGACTTCATCGACCGTGGTCGTGTGAAGAAGGTGTACGTGATGGCGGAAGCGAAGGACCGCATGCTGCCGCAGGACATCAACAAGCTGTATGTGCGTAACGCAAGCGGGACGATGGTGCCGTTCTCGGCCTTCGCGACGGGCAAGTGGACTTACGGCTCGCCGCGTCTGGAGCGATACAACGGTGTGCCCGCGGTCGAAATCCAGGGTATGCCGGCACCGGGCAAGTCGTCGGGTGACGCCATGAAGGCTGTGGAAGAAATCGCTCAGCAATTGCCTGCCGGTATCGGTCTGGAGTGGACGGGGCTGTCGTTTGAGGAGCGCATTTCCGGCTCGCAGGCACCGGCGCTGTACGCCATCTCGATCCTGATCGTGTTCTTGTGTCTGGCGGCGCTGTATGAAAGCTGGTCGATTCCGTTCTCGGTGATTCTAGTGGTGCCGCTGGGTGTGTTGGGTGCACTGCTGGCTGCGACGCTGCGCGGGTTGTCGAACGACGTCTACTTCCAGGTGGGTCTGCTGACCACCGTGGGTCTGTCGGCGAAGAACGCGATTCTGATCGTGGAATTTGCCAAGGATCTGCAAGAGGAAGGCCGCACGCTCATGGAAGCGACGATGGAAGCGGTGCGACTGCGTCTGCGCCCGATTCTGATGACGTCGATGGCGTTCGTGCTCGGGGTGTTGCCGCTCGCGATTTCGAACGGCGCGGGCTCGGCCTCGCAGCACGCTATCGGGACTGGCGTGATCGGCGGTATGCTGGCGGCAACGTTCCTTGCGATCTACTACGTGCCGGTGTTCTTCGTGCTGGTGCGCAAGCGCTTCGCCCATGAGGATCTGGATACCGTGGAACACCCGGAAGCGCGTCACGAGCAACCGGACGCCGGCCCCGCCAAGGAAGGAAACTGACTATGAAGCACAAAGCATTGCCGATGGCCTTGGCGGCAGCGTTCCTGGCAGGCTGTACCCTCGCGCCGCGCTATGAGCGGCCCGAGGCACCGGTTGCCACGTCGTTCCCCACGGGTCCGGCTTACAAGACGCCCGGGGCGGCGAACCAGAACGGCACTGCCGGCAGCAATGCCCTGGTAGCCGCCGATCTGGGCTGGCGAGATTTCTTCACCGATCCCCGTTTGCAGAAGCTGATCGAGATCGCGCTGGAGAACAACCGCGATCTGCGAGTCTCGATGCTCAACATCGAAGCCGCGCGTGCGCAGTATCAGATTCAGCGCTCGGCACTGCTGCCCTCGGTCGGGGCGGCAGGGCAGGCGTCGATTCAGCGCTCGCCGGCCGATTTGTCGACGACGGGGCGCGCTGGTGTCTCCCGCAGCTATCAGGTCGGCGTGGGCTTCACGTCGTATGAACTCGATCTGTTCGGTCGTATCCAGAGCCTGAAGGATCAGGCGTTGGAGACGTATCTGGCGAGCGAGGATACGGCCAAGGCGGCGCACATGACGCTGATCTCCGAAGTCGCGACGGCGTATCTCACCATGCTGGCGGATCAGGAGTTGCTCAAGCTCACGTCCGACACGCTCAAGAGCCAGGAAGCGTCGTACAACCTGACCAAGCGCAGCTTCGACGTGGGCACGGCCTCCGGGCTGGATCTGCGTCAGGCGCAAACGCCGGTCGATACGGCGCGCGCGAATTTTGCGCAGTACACGCGTCAGGTCGCTCAGGACGAGAATGCGCTCGTGTTGCTCATCGGCCAGCCGCTGCCGGCCGATCTGCCGCCGGGACGCCCGCTCGACGGGCAGGGTCTGCTCACCGATCTGCCGGCCGGTTTGCCGTCGGATCTGCTGCTGCGTCGTCCGGATGTCACGTCCGCCGAGCACACGCTCAAGGGCGCCAACGCCAACATCGGTGCCGCGCGTGCCGCGTTCTTCCCGTCGATTTCGTTGACGGCGAATGCGGGTACGGCCAGCGCGTCGTTGAGCAATCTGTTCAAGGGCGGGCAGGGCGCGTGGTCGTTCGCACCGACCATCACGCTGCCGATCTTCGCGGGCGGGCAGAACCTCGCCAACCTCGATCTGGCCAAGGTGCAAAAGCGCATCGAGATCGCGAACTACGAGAAGGCGATTCAGACGGCGTTCCGCGAAGTGTCCGACGGGTTGGCCGCACGCGGCACGCTCGAAGATCAGGTCGCGGCGCAGGAGTCGCTCGTCAAGGCAAGCGACGAGAGCTACAAGCTCTCGGATCTGCGCTATCGCAATGGCGTGGACAGCTACCTGAACGCCCTTGTCTCGCAACGCGCGCTGTACTCGGCGCAGCAGACGCTGATCGCTACGCGCCTGGCGCGCTGGACCAACCTCGTCACGCTGTACAAGGCGCTTGGCGGCGGTTGGGAGGAGCGCACTGTACCGGCCAATGCCGGGACGGCGTCGGCACCGGCGGCGGCTTCGTCGTGATCGCATCGATCGTGTCGTGAGGCATGCGGGCGGTGTGAGCCGCACGAATGTCTCGCAGCGACACAAGGCTTGACCTTCAAGACGCCCGGCAATGCGCCGGGCGTTTTGCATTGATGTGTTGCAACTTGCGAAGGATCGGCTCAGTTCCCGAGAGGTTTAGACGCCGGGTTCTACGCTCTGCCCTACCTCTCACGGCGCTTCGTCGCTATCCTTGGTCGCGTTGTATTCGCAACACCCCGAGCGCTGACGCGCGCGTTTCACGACATGGCCGATTCGGCGCACGGGTCATATATAAGCTGAATGCTTTTCCAGGGAGAGACACCATGAGCGATCTTCAAGCCCGCTTCGACGAGGCGGTAGCCCAATCCAAGACGCTGCCCGAACGCCCCGACAATTTCACGTTGTTGCGCATCTACGCGCTCTTCAAGCAGGGCACCGAGGGGGACGTGTCCGGCACGCGCCCCGGCATGACGGATTTCGTCGGCCGTGCCAAGTTCGATGCCTGGGAAATGCTCAAGGGCAAGTCGAAGGAAGAGGCGCAAGAGGCTTACATTGCCCTCGTCGAAGAGTTGAAAGGATGACGTTGTCGGGCACCGGGTTGCCCGTCATGCAGCGATGAGGCGGCGCGGATCCCGTTGCGTGTGATCTGCCCAAAACCTGCCCAGAGACGGCGACTTCGGTCGCCGTTTTTTTATGGGGGTGCTTCGTATGACGACGTGGCGCCGTGTTGCGTGTGAGAAGTGCGGTGTCGCATGACGGGGTGGGTTTTGCGGTGGCGTCCGATTGGCGTGGTGCGGAGCGTGGGCGACGATGGACTCGTCATCAACGAGACGAGGAACCGAACCATGCAACAGGATCGACGACACCGGCAGCGTCGCGCCGACCGGCAGGCGCTTCGCGATGCGCTTGCCAATCACGGCCGCCCGCCGACGCGCGGTGGGCAGGGCATGCCGTCGCGCGATGCCGACAGGCGCAGGGGGCGAGGGAGAGCGCCGTGGCGACTGTCGCCCGGCGCGACGGCTCAACCGGCGTGTGGGGTGGCGCATGGCGCGGTGGGCGGCAGGCCAAAGCACGGCGTGCGTGGCAAGACACGTGTTCGAGGGGCAGCGTTGCTCGACGTCATGTTCACACTCGCCGCACTCATGGCTGGCGCGCAGGGCTTTTCACAATGGCAGGCGGCAGGTGCCATGTCATCTGCCGAACTCGCCTCGTCGACGAAAGCCGTCGCGACGGCCGGGATGGCCCGGATGGCGTTACCGGCGGCGTTACCGGCGTTATCGGCATTACCGGCATTACCGGCGCACATCGGGAGCGACGCATGGCACGTTCGTCGGCATCCGTGAGGTGGCCGCTCCGGGGTGGGCGGGGTGGGTGGGGGCGGAGGGAGGGATGCGGGAGGCGGGGGGGCTGGGGCGACGCCCGGCGCAAACGTCGAATGGACGGCTTCACGTTGCTCGAGTGGGTACTGGCGATGCCACTCGGGTTGTTGATCGTGATGGCGGCGATAGCGATCTACCTTGCGGGCATCCGGTTGTGGCGAGTCCAGGCCGAACGATACGACGTGACCGAGCGCGCGATCTTCGCATTGACCCAACTCACCCGTGCTGTGGGCATGGCGGGGTACAGGAACTGGGACCCGATGGAGGGCGCGATCTGGCCACCGGGGCAGGGGGCGGCGACGCGCGACTGGCCGTCGTTGCGCGCAAGTGCCGAGTGCGCGGGCACGCTCGACACGTGTCCTCGACGCGGTTGGCGGGGCAGTTCACTGCTCGAAGTGCAATTCCATGGCGCAGGATTGTCGGAGGGCAATGGCGCAGTTCACAACTGTGCCGGACTCCGCGCCAAAGCCTCGGGGCGTCTGGACGATCGGCATCTGAGCGTCTTCTACGTCGACAAGGGCGAGGATGGGATGCCGTCGCTCTACTGCCGCTACGGCGAACGTCAGACGAAGACGGTGGACTTGCATCCCGCGCAGGTGCTGGTGAGCGGTGTGGAGGCGATGTACCTGCGGCTGGGGTACCGTGCTGAGGGGACAGGGCACATGCGTTGGGCTGCGCCGATCAAGAGTCTGTACCGCAAGCCGCCCTACCCGCCGCTGGGCGTCGGAGGATGGGAGAACGTGGCCGCGGTGGCGTTCTCGCTGGTCTTGCGCGGGGCGCCGCGAAGCGGTGGCAAGCCACGCGCGGTGCAGGTGGTCGAGGTTTTCGACGAGGCGTCCGGCGGCCGTGAGTCCAAGCGACTGGGCAACGCCGGCGACGTGCATCTGCATGTGTTCAATGCGGTGGCCTATCGTCGCAACGATGGCGGTGTGGGTGAGGAGGCGCAATGGTTGGCGTCTTCATGGTGATGTGGCTGGCCGCGCTGATGACGCTCGCTGCGTCCGGCATGCATCATCGTCAATTGGCCAGCCGTTTCATCGCCTATACGAACGACCGCGCCGGCGCGTTTGCGGCGGCTGACCGGGCGCTTGCCGACGCGCGCGAGCGACTCACGCACGATGCGCGTGCGCAGGAGATTGCGGCTATGTCGGCGTTCGAGGCGGGGCCGCATGGCGTGCTCGAGGCGAACCATCGCGGTGACGTCTGGTATCAGCGCCGTGTCCCGCGATGGCGGACGGTCGAATGGGGCGGCAATGCGGTTGCTGTCACCGCCTACAGGGCGCGCTACTTCATTGAAAGAATCGCCTTTTCTGCCTATCTGGCAGGTGAGCCGCAGGCACGCGACGCGTCGGTGCGCCGGTATCGGGTGAGCGCCATGGGCTGCGGTGAACTGCCCGGTTCGCGCGTTTATCTACAGGCGATCTATGAGGTCCGGCGGCAAACGTCGGCAGCGCGTGGTGGCGCGACGGCCCCGTCGTTTTCATCGCGCGTGTTGAGTTGGCGGGAGGTCGCGACGTGGCATGACGCTGCCGCTGCGACGTTCGCCACGCATGCTGATCGTGAGCCTTGCGATGCGTCGTGATTTACGTTTAACCCGAGGGGTAACGATGCTGGAGTGTGTCATCGCAATGGCCGTGCTTGCCGTCGCGATCGTGGCGGTCTCACCGTCGATAGAAGCGGTTCGCCGCCGGGTGTCGGTGGACATCACCGCGCGAGCGTTTCTGGCGTCGATGCAGGCCGCGCGCTCGGAGGCGTTGGGGCGGCACCGGCGCGTGGCAATGGCGCCGCAGGATGGCGCGAGTCTGAGCAGCGGTTGGGTGACGTTCGTCGACGAGAATCGTAACGATCGCTTCGATGCCGGCGATCAATTACTGGGCAGATATGCGCCGTTGCCCGCGGGCGTGAGCGTCGAAGTGCGATGGGGGCTGTACTACACGGAGGGGCTTGCCTTCGCAGAAAACGGCTTCATGCGAACGCAAACGCGCGGGTGGCTATCGGGCACGGTGCGTATTGCCGGGCACGGGCGGCGTATTTGCATCACGATCAATGCTTACGGCCGCGCCCGCGTGGCTCGACGCTGCGATGCGTGAGTCGAACAGTGAGCCGCGCGCGGCGCTTATCTGAGCGGCGGCGTGCCGTCGTCGTTGGCTTGCGCGGTAGGGGTGCGAGGGGCAGGGGGCGCATCGGCCTGCGGCGTCGACGGCTTCGTCGATGCCTGCCAGAGCTTGATGCCTTGCCATGCGAGAACGCCGAGGCCACCCCACTTGAGACTGCGGCGCACCACCCGCCCGACGGGCGTATGCGACAAACCGGTGAGGGCGAGTGAGGCAACCGAGCTGACCAGCGGATAGCGTTCAAGCAGTCCGCCGAGCTTGAGCCCGGAGCTGGCGAGCCCGCCAATGCCGGAGAACTTGGCAAAGCCGCCGGGCAGCAAATAGCGGACCCAGCGGAAATTGCGCAGGCGCTCGCGCGTGACGTGCGAGGCCTGAATCAGTTCGGCGCGCTCGACGGCGATGCGCGTGAGCACGAGTTCCTTGCGAATCGCGAGGAGGTCGTGACGCGAGCGTCGGGACGCTCGCTTGCGGCGTTGGGGGTTCGGTTCCATCGGCACGGGCAGATCTCCTTCAGTCCGGACGCATGGCGTCGCGATCCTTTTCGAACTCGGCCAGTGTGGCCTCGAACGGCATCGGGGCATCACGCAGAATGTTGCGCGCGCGCAATGCGCACCAGCCGGCGAGCAGCAGATACACGATGAAGATGCCCGTCATGGCCTGTAGGCGATAAGTGTCCCAGAAAATCAGGATCACCAGCGCGGTCAGCGACACGAGGGCGAGAACGCCGAAGAGCATCGCGGCCAGGCCGAGGAAAGCCACGCCCATCAGGCGTTCTTTCTCTTCGGTCAACTCGATGCCGATGAGTTCGATGCGCGACTGCAGGATCTCGAGCAACGCACCGGCTAGGCGCCGCAGCGAAGGTCGCGGCGGGGTCGTGCGATCATTGTCGGTCATGGGCTGAACAGGGCTGGACTGGGCGGCCCGCCTGACCCGTGGCGCGGGTCAGGCGGGCTCCGCCTTGGGCTGAATAGGCGAGAAGGCGACTGGCGCCGGCGCAGCTTACTTGCGGTTGAGCAGCAGGCCGATCACCACGCCGATGCCGGCGGCGATGCCCACGGCTTGCCACGGATGGTCGTGAACATAGTCGTCGGTCGCGCGAGCGGCTTTCTTGCTCTTCTCGACAACGACGACCTGCACGTCGGAAGCCTTTTCCTTGGCTTGCTTGAGCAGCGCAAGTGCCTTGTCGCTCAGTTCGGAAGCACGCTCACCGGTCGTGTTGGCGGCTTGTTTGAGCAGGTCTTCGGCGTCGGCCAATACGGATTTGATATCGGTCATGAACTTCTCCTTGTTGGTGTGCACATGCGACATGGTGGTTACCCGGTTCGGGGAGGAAGATGCGAGAGGGATATGGGTGTTATCGTAACGCTTTCAACGAGTCGTTGCCATAAAACAACACCCTCGGTGACTGTATATTTCGAATAATTATGTGCAATCAATTTTTTATTCGTTCTGGCAAAGCTTAGCATCCTTTAGTCTTTACCCCACTGAGTTGAAGGTTCTCAAGGAGACCGTAAATGACATTGCGTTTGGGTGACATTGCTCCCGACTTCGAGCAAGACTCGTCGGTTGGCAAAATCAAGTTCCACGAATTCCTTGGTGATAGCTGGGGTGTGCTGTTCTCGCACCCGGCCGATTACACGCCGGTCTGCACGACCGAACTGGGTCTGACCGCAAAACTCAAGGGCGAGTTCGAAAAGCGTGGCGTGAAGGCCATCGCGCTGTCGGTCGACGACGCCGAATCGCACAAGGGCTGGATCAAGGATATCAACGAAACGCAGAACACCACGGTCAATTTCCCGATCCTGGCCGATGGCGATCGCAAGGTTTCGCAGCTCTACGACATGATCCATCCGAATGCCAGCGAAACCGTGACGGTGCGCTCGCTGTTCGTGATCGATCCGAAGAAGAAGGTGCGCCTCATCATCACGTATCCGGCCAGCACCGGTCGCAACTTCGACGAGATCCTGCGCGTGATCGACTCGCTGCAACTGACCGACAACTATTCGGTCGCGACGCCGGGGAACTGGAAGGACGGCGAAGATGTGGTGATCGTGCCGTCGCTCAAGGACGAGGCCGTGCTGAAGGAAAAATTCCCGAAGGGATACAAGGCGGTGCGTCCGTACCTGCGTCTCACGCCGCAGCCGAACAAGTAATCCGGCGGGCGCGACAGAAAGTCCGCAGAAGCAAAAAATGCCAGCGTGAAAGCGCTGGCATTTTTGTTTGGTACGCGCCGTCGCTCAGAGGATTGACGGCCCGCGGCATGCGGCCTGAGAAACGACGCGTACCAGACAAATCGCGGGAACCGCACGCTCGCGTGCGGTTCCTTGCGATGGCTGCAACCTGGTCGATCGAATCGATCGATCAGAAGAACGCCTGAATGCCCGTTTGTGCGCGGCCGAGAATCAGCGCGTGAATGTCATGCGTGCCTTCGTAAGTGTTGACCACTTCGAGGTTCACGAGGTGACGGGCGATGCCGAACTCGTCGGAGATGCCGTTGCCGCCGAGCATGTCGCGGGCCATACGCGCCACGTCCAGTGCCTTGCCGCAAGAGTTGCGTTTCATGATCGAGGTAATCTCGACGGCGGCGGTGCCTTCGTCCTTCATGCGGCCCAGACGCAGGCAGCCTTGCAGGCCCAGCGTGATTTCCGTCTGCATGTCGGCGAGCTTCTTCTGGATCAACTGATTGGCCGCGAGCGGACGACCGAACTGCTGACGGTCGAGCACGTACTGACGCGCCATGTGCCAGCAGAATTCCGCGGCGCCCAGTGCGCCCCAGGCGATGCCGTAGCGGGCTGAATTCAGGCAGGTGAACGGACCCTTCAGACCGGAGACGCCCGGCATCAGATTCTCTTCCGGCACGAACACCTGATCCATCACGATCTCACCGGTGATCGAGGCACGCAGGCCGACCTTGCCATGGATCGCCGGGGCCGACAGACCTTTCCAGCCCTTTTCCAGAATGAAGCCGCGAATCTTTTCCTCGCCATTGTCATCGGCGAGCTTGCCCCACACCACGAACACATCGGCGATCGGCGAATTGGTGATCCACATCTTGGCGCCACTCAACTCGTAGCCACCCGCGACCTTCTTGGCGCGCGTGGTCATGCCGGCCGGATCGGAGCCGTGGTTCGGTTCGGTCAGGCCGAAGCAACCGATCCACTCGCCGCTGGCCAGCTTCGGCAGGTACTTCTGCTTTTGCGCTTCGCTGCCGAATTCGAAGATCGGCACCATGACGAGCGAGGATTGCACCGACATCATCGAGCGATAGCCCGAGTCCACTCGCTCGACTTCACGCGCGATCAGACCGTAGGCCACGTAGTTCAGTCCCGGACCGCCGTATTCCTCGGGAATCGTTGGGCCGAGCAGGCCGATCTCACCCATCTCGCGAAAGATCGCGGCATCGGTGCGCTCGTGGCGGAATGCCTCGAGCACGCGCGGCGCGAGCTTGTCGTTCGAGTACGCGGCTGCGGCGTCACGAATCATGCGCTCTTCGCTCGTGAGCTGTGCGTCCAGCAACAGCGGATCGTCCCAATGAAACTGTGCATTGCCTGCCATGACCTCTCTCCTCCGATGTTCTCGAAAAATACGCTGACGCCATCCTCGTCGGCCCGTTTGGCACATGTGCGGCATACCGTTGCTGCATCCCGCACCGGGAAAGCTTGTCGACTTGACGAAGGTTCCGCAATGCGGAACAATGTTCTGAAATCGAAGTTAGTTTAACACTAAAATTTTTTGCCGGGCAATGGTCAGTGTGTGCGCTGGCTGAACCTATTTGAAGCGGAGTGCGCAATGGTTGTGGTCAAAACGTCCCTGTCAGCCTTTGCCGGTGCGCCGGCGCACGGTGTGCCGCCTTCGCATGACGAGCGCAAGTTCGTCACGGCGCTCGCCCGTGGTCTCGAACTGCTGCGCGCCTTCGGTCCCGACGATGTCCTGCTGGGCAATCGCGACTTCGCGGCGCGCACGGGGCTGCCGAAAGCCACTGTCAGTCGTCTTGCCTACACGCTCACGGAGCTGGGCTATCTGCGCTACGACGCCGAGCTTGGCAAATACGCGCTCGACGCCGGTGTGCTGGCCTTGGGGTACGCGTTCCTGAGCGGCACGGACATGCTCACGCTGGCGCGCCCGCACATGCGGGCGTTAGCCAAAGAGATGGGGTGTTCCGTTTCCCTGGGTTGCCGGGAAGGTGTCGACATGATGTATCTCGAAACCATCCGTAGCGACTCGGCACACCTCACCCTGGGGCTGACGGCGGGCTCACGTCTGTCGATGCTGACGAGTTCGATGGGGCGCGTCTACCTCGCGGCCATGACGCCAATCGAGCGTGAGACGATGCTCGCCGATCTGCGCGATCACTACGATGCCAATCCGGCCGCGCTGCGCAATGTGGGCTGGGATGTGCTCCGGTCCGGCGTCGACAAAGGGATCGAGTCGTACAAGCGCGAGGGATGCTGCTACTCGTTTCGCGAGTGGCATGAGGGCGTGAATGCGGTGGCGGTGCCGCTGCGCGACGTGCGGCAGAACCGCTGGCTGGCGATCAGTTGCAGCGGGCCGTCGTCCTCGATTCCGGACGCCGTCTTCCGTGAAGAGATTGGCCCGCGCCTCAAGCAACTGGCAGCACGTCTGAGCGGACAGGTCTGAGCCCCGTACGTCAGTGGTCCATCGGGTTGGGGGCCGCCCGCGGCGCTCCAGTGCTTGTTAAGTCGCACCGCGGGCGACCCCCGACCCGATCCGCAACCGATATCGATGCGACGACACCCGCCAAAGCGATGAGTGCGGCGCGGCCGGGCGCACGATGGCGGTGATTGTCCGTCCCCTGACGCAGCGACTTAACAAGCATGGGAGCGGAGTCAGGGGACGGGCAAGCGCCGCAGCCCCGGGCTTAGGAGAGGGCGCTTGCCGAAGCTATGCGGGAGGCCTGGTTACGGCAAAGACATCACAGCAACGTCCGCACGTGCCACAGTTCGGGGAACAGCACGACATCGAGCATCTTGCGCAGATAGGGTGCCCCATTCGTGCCGCCGGTGCCTTGCTTGAAGCCGATGATGCGCTCGACCGTCGTCACATGCCGGAAGCGCCATTGGCGGAAAGCATCTTCGAGATCGACCAATTCCTCGGCCATCTCGTACAACTCCCAGTGCTGCGACGGGTTGCGATACACCTCCAGCCATGCCGCCTCGACGGTCTCGTCGTGAGGCGTGGGCTGTGTCCAGTCGCGTTCGAGCCGCTCGGGGGCAATCGCAAAGCCGCGACGCGCGAGCAGACGCACCACCTCGTCGTAGAACGACGGTGCGTTGAGCGCGGTCTCCACTTGCTGGAAGAGATCGGGGCGATGCGAATGCGGCTTGAGCATCGCCGCATTCTTGTTGCCCAGCATGAACTCCAGAATGCGGTACTGATACGACTGAAAACCCGACGAACTGCCCAGTGATGGCCGCATCGACGAATACTCCGACGGCGTCATCGTCGCCAGCACACTCCACGCCTGCACCAGTTGCTCGAGAATGCGCGACACGCGGGCGAGCATCTTGAACGCAGGCGGCAGTTCGTCGTTGTGAACCGCCGTGCGCGCTGCCTGCAACTCGTACAATGCGAGCTTCATCCACAACTCGCTCGTCTGATGCTGAATGATGAACAGCATCTCGTTGTGGTCGGTCGAGCGCGGATGTTGCGCATTCAGAATCGGATCGAGCGACAGGTAGTCGCCGTAGCTCATGCTCTTGGAAAAATCGAGCTGGGCATCGTGCCATTCGGTCGCATCGGCCGACGCGTTCTGCGAGGCTTTTTCGTTACCCGCCGCGTTACCCGCAGCATCGCCCGCAACGTTGTCTGCGCTCTGATGCCCGAACGGGCACCCGCCCTGAGCGGGCGTGGCGTTAGTCGCGGTATCGCGAGGGTCGCGTGTGGAAGAGGGGGACTTGCTCATGCTGACAACTCCTCGCTCAGGTCACCGTGCCACGACGATGGAACTCGGGCTTGTCCCACGATCCCGTGGTCAGCACGTCACGCAGAATCTCGACCGAATCCCAGACATCGGCAAAGCTCGTGTACAGCGGCGTCATGCCGAAGCGCATGATGCGCGGCTCGCGATAGTCGCCGATCACACCGCGTGCAATCAACGCCTGAATCACGGCAAAACCCTCCGGATGCTCGAAACTCACCTGCGAGCCTCGCGCCGCATGATCGCGCGGCGTCACCAGCGTGAGCGGGAATTCGGCGCAACGCTCTTCCACCAGCTTGATGAACAGGTCCGTGAGCGCGAGCGACTTGCGGCGCAGCGCTTCCATCGACGTTTGCGCGAAGATGTCCAGACCGCACTGCACGAGCGCGAGCGAGACGATCGGCTGCGTGCCGCACAGGAAGCGCCCGATGCCGTCATCCGGCGTGTATTCCGTTTGCATCGCGAACGGCTGACGATGGCCCCACCAGCCCGACAGCGGTTGCCAGAAACTGTCCTGAAGGCGCTTGTTGACCCACACGAATGCCGGTGCGCCCGGGCCGCCGTTCAGGTACTTGTACGTGCAACCCACGGCGTAGTCGGCGTCGGCGCCGTTCAGATCGACGGGCACGGCGCCCGCAGAGTGGCAAAGGTCCCACACGACCAGCGCACCGGCCGCGTGAATCTCGGCCGTGCATGCGTTCATGTCGTACATCGCGCCGGAGCGGTAGTTCACATGCGTGAGCAGCACCACGGCGACGTCATCGTCCAGCGCGTTCGGCAGATCTTCCGGCAAATCGATCAGACGCAGCGAGTAGCCGTCGTCGAGCAGGCGCGTGAGGCCCTGCAAGATGTACAGATCGGTCGGAAAGCTGCTGCGCTCGGAGACGATCACTTTGCGCTGCGGCGCGCGGGCGCGTTGCGCATCGAGCGAGGCGGCCATCACCTTGAAAAGGTTGCTCGACGTGGTGTCCGTCACGACAACTTCGCCCTTGCCCGCACCGATGATCGGTGCCATTGCGTCGCCCAGCGTGCGCGGCAGTGCGAACCAGTCGGCGTCGTTCCAGCTACGGATGAGGCCCACACCCCATTCGGCCGTAATCACTTCCTGCGCGCGCTTGGCCGCAGCCCGCGGGCGTGCGCCCAGCGAGTTGCCATCGAGATAGATCACGCCCGGCGGCAGATCGAATTGGGCGCGCAGCGGGGCGAGCGGATCGGCCGCATCGAGGGCCAGACATTCGTTACGAGAAGACGTCATGGTTTGCGTTTTATAAGTGAAAGCAATGCGAGAAAAGGAAGCCGTTTGCCGCGAGGCCGACGCGCACCGTGCTGCTCAAAGCGAGCGCAGCACCGCGCGCACCGGGCTCGCGTCGAGCCGCATGAACTTGAGCGGCAACGCAATGAGTTCGTAATCGGCCGGAGCAATAGCGTCGAGCACCAGCCCTTCGAGAATGGCCATGCGATGCGCGCGAATGCGGTGGTGCGCGTCCATCGTCTTGCTCTGCTGCGGATCGAGCGAGGGCGTATCGATACCGACGAGCGTCACACCGCGCGACGCGAGCAGATCGATGGTCTCGGGCGCCACCGCGCAAAACCCGCTATCCCAACGCTCGACCGGCGCGCGATCATACGTGCGCAGCAATACGCGTGACGGCACATCCGTCAGGTGTGGCGCGACCATCTCCGGCGTGACGACCGGCGAGGCGCCGATGCAATGAATCACCCGGCACGGCCCCAGATATGTCTGTAGCGAAACCTCACCGATGAAGGCACCCTCGTCGTCGTAATGACGTGGTGCATCGGCATGCGCCCCCGTGTGCGGCGACAACGTTATGCGTCCGACGTTGACCGGGCAGCCCGGTCCGATCTGCCACACCGCCTCTTCCGAGAACGGCGTGTCACCGGGCCAGACAGGAGTCTCGCTCGAGAGCGGGGCGCTGATATCCCAGATGCGGCGCTCGTTGCGCGCGTCGTCTGGGCGGTTGCGGGGTGCGGTCATGGGCGTGCGCAAAAGCGGGAATCGATATGCGCATCTTAGAAGAATTCGCGTCGCAAGTGCTTGCGTATTCGCGGATCGTGAAGCGTGAAATTGATAGTGGAAATGCGATTTTCGGCGATCGACGAAAGGAAATTCGACAATTTCTCGAGGTGGTCGAATTTTTGACGGTTCGCCGCGCCGCGTGATTCGCGTTTTCGGACGCGTCCGTACGACGATCGGAATACGCCTATCGGTGGTGGTGCGTTGCCTGCGTCATCTCGTCGATCAGACGGCGCAGCGTTTCTTTGAGCAAGGTGGATTGTTCTGTACCGAAGCGGGCGAGTACCCCGGCTTCGTGGCGGCGTGCGCTGGCGAGCAGCGGGGTCACGCGCTCGCGTCCGGCGTCGGTGAGCGAGACCAGCGACTGCCGGCGATCCGTCGCGCTTTCCCCGCGCACGACATCCCCCGTCGCTTCGAGCCGGTCGACGACTTTGGTGAGCGTCGGCTGCTTGGCGAGCACGATGTCGGCCAATTGGTTGATGGTGCGTGCGCGACCGTCGGAGAGCGTGGCGAGCACTCGCCACTCCGACACGCCGAGTCCTGCGGCCGCGACTTCACGATGAAATTCATCGGATACCAGCGTGCTCGCACGGGCGAGCAGATACGCCAGATAGTCGTCGACGAACGGCGCCCCGGCGGCTGACATGGAGCGACTTAACCGAGCGACTGCGGCTTGTGGAAGCCGCCCGCATGGAAGACCAGCGGCATGCGTTCGGTCACGTTCGCATGAACCCCGCACCGCTCGACTTCGCCCACGAAGATGACATGATCGCCTTCGTCGTAACGGCTGCGGTTATGACATTCGAACCAGGCCAGTGCCCCATCGAGCACCGGCGTGCCCGAGGCCGACAGCGTGTACGGCACGCCCGCGAAACGGTCGCCCTTCATCGTGGCGAAGCGCTTGCAGATGTCGAGTTGATCGGCAGCGAGCACATTCACGACGTAGTGCGAGTTCTCGCGAAACACAGGCATGCTGCCCGCTCGCGTGGCGAGACTCCACAGAATGAGCGGCGGCGTGAGCGACACCGAATTGAACGAACTGGCGGTGATACCGATGAGCGAGCCGTCGTCGGCACGCGTGGTGATTACCGTAACCCCGGTCGCAAATTGACCGAGCGCGCTACGAAAAGCTGCGCTGTCGAAATCTGGCACTGCGGCGCGTTTGGCGTTCACTGTCCCTGCACTCCCGTCCGGCTAATTTGATCGGGTTGATTTGTATGAATATTCATATACTATGGCACGAACAACAGATCGACAAGACATGTGACGGCCACCAGCGGCCACGGGGCGAAACAGCCCCCGGCGGGCGAGAGGGTCATACGCTCAGGAGACGATATGCTGATCGAGCGAATCGAGCATAAGTGGATCGATGTATTTGCCGAGACCTTGCGGCGCTGCGACATACGAGCCGGTGATGTGGTGGCGATTGTAGCCGAAACGCAATCCCGGCCTGTCAACGTGGAATTAGCGCAGCTTGCCGCCGAATCGCTTGGCGCGAAGCCTTTCCGGCTGATCGTGCCAAGTCCGCGCGTGAGCGCACCGGTGCCGGTGCGCTCGACAGGCGCGAGCGACGCGCTGGGTCAGTTGGCCCCTGTCGTGGCGGCCCTCAAGGCCGCGACGCTCGTCGTCGATTGCACTGTCGAAGGGCTGTTGCACGCCCCCGAACTGCCCGAGATTCTGGGTGGCGGCGCGCGCGTGCTGATGGTCTCCAACGAACATCCCGAGATTCTGGAACGCTGCGCGACCGACCCGGCGCTCGAGCCGAAAGTGCGTGCGGCGATCAAGCGTTTGCGCGGTGCAGCACAAATGCACGTCACGTCCGCTGCCGGGACCGATTTGCGCATCGGGCTTCGCGACGCCCGCGTCGGTGGCGTCTGGGGCTGGTGCGCCAAGCCCGGGCAGGTTGCCCACTGGCCGGGTGGTCTGGCGCTGGCGTTCCCCGCCGCCCATAGCGTGAACGGTCGACTCGTGCTTGCCCCGGGCGACATCAATCTGACGTTCAAACAATATCTGCGCGATCGCATCGAGCTCACCGTCGAAGACGACTATGTCGTTGCCATCGATGGTGAAGGTGTCGACGTCGAGCTCATGCGCGAGTACTTCGCCGCGTGGGGAGATCGCGAGGCGTACGCTGTCTCGCACGTCGGCTTCGGCATGAACCCGCGCGCACGCTGGGATGCGCTCGCCTGCTACGACAAGCGCGATTGCAACGGCACCGAGCAGCGCGCCTTCGCGGGCAATTTCCTTTATTCGACGGGGGCCAACGAAGTGGCGGGACGTCACACGCTCGGTCATTTCGATCTGCCGTTGCGGCGTTGCACGATTGCGCTCGATGGCGATGTCGTCGTGCGCGACGGACAACTGCAAGGCGAGTTCGCATCATGACGCTTCCCATACCCGCTTTCCGCACGGCGGGCGATGGCCCGCTCACGCTCGTGCTGCTGCATGGCATTGGTGGCAATCGCCACGTGTGGCCCGCGCAATTCGAGACGTTCGTAGCGGCGGGGTACCGCGTCGTGGCCTGGGACATGCCGGGTTATGGCGAGAGCGCCATGCCCGCCAAGCCGACGATGGCGTCGCTGGCCGACAGCCTGCGGGCGTTGCTCGATGCATTGCGAGCGGCGGGTGTGTCGGGCGCATCGGGGGCGTCGGGTGCATCGAGCGCGTCAGGTGAGTTAACGCCGTCGCGATTCGTGCTCGTCGGCCACAGCATGGGCGGCATGGTCGCGCAGGAGTTGATGGCGCGTGGCGAGCCGTTCACGCGAGACATTGCGGCGCTCGTGTTGTGCGGCACATCGCCCGCATTCGGCAAGCCGGATGGCGACTTTCAACGCGAATTCGTGCGCCAACGGACCGCGCCGCTCGACGCGGGCAAAACCTTGCGCGAGATGGCCGAAGCGATCGTGCCCGGCATGCTGGGCGAACCCGACGCCGCCGCGCGTGCACGTGCGCACGCCTTGGCCGTCGACGCGATGGGCGCCCTCACCCCCGAGGCCTACCGCGCTGCGCTGCAAGCCCTCGTGGGCTTCGAACAGCGCGCCGCCCTCGCGCGCCTCGCGGTGCCGGTGTTGCTCATTGCGGGCGAGCACGACACCAACGCGCCGCCGAAGGTCATGGCGCGCATGGCCGAATCCATCCCGGATGCCCGTTACGTGTGCCTGCCCGGCGCCGGGCATCTCATGAATCTGACGCATCAGGCGGCATTCGACGCTGAGGTGCGCGCTTTCCTCGCAACACTCTAGGAGACTACCGTGGCCTATCAGCCCCCTTCGATCGTCGGCGAGCACTACCCGCTCACGGACAAGCAGCGGCGCCTGCTGGCGCTGGCCGAGCAGGTGGGGCGCGAGTCGCTCGCGCCGCGTGCCGCCCGCTGGGATCGTGAAGCGTCGTTCCCGTTCGAGAACTACGACGACATGCGCGCCGCCGGCCTGCTGAAGTTGTGCATTCCCGAAGCGGACGGCGGTCTGGGCGCCGATTTCGCCACGTACATGATGGTCTCCGCCGAGCTCGGCCGCCACTGCGGCGCCACGGCGCTCACGTTCAACATGCATACGTGCTCGATGATGTGGACCGGCATTCTGGCCGACGATCTCGACATGACGCCCGAGCAACGCACTGAGCATGCGGGGTATCGCAAGCATCACTTCGCGCGCGTGATTCAGGACGGGGCGATCTACGCGCAGCCGTTCTCCGAGGGCAGTGCGGCGGCGGCGGGCAAGGCACCGTTCGGCACGACGGCGACGAAGGTCGACGGCGGCTGGAAGATCAATGGACGCAAGATCTTCGCGTCGCTCTCCGGGGCGGCAAACTACTACGGCGTGCTGTGTACCGAAGACAAGCCCGAACTGTCGATGAAGGACACGTTCTACATCGCCGTGCCGGGCGACGCCCCGGGCGTGACCGTGACCGGCGACTGGGACCCCCTCGGCATGCGTGGCACCGTCTCGCGCACGCTGCTCTTCAAGGACGTGTTTGTCCCCGACGAGCTGCAACTGATGCCGCGCGGCGTCTACTATCAGGCCGCGAGCCGCTGGCCGCACATGTTCATGACGCTCGCCCCGACGTACATGGGGATCGCTCAGGCGGCCTACGACTTCACAGTGCGCTATCTGCGCGGGGAGGCGGAGGGCATGGGCGCGCCGGTCAAGCGTCGCATGTATCCGACCAAGCAGATCGCGGTTGCGCAAATGCACATCATGCTCGAGCAGACGCGCGCGCTGTTCCTGCGCGCCTTGCAGGACGGCCGGGCCGATCCGGGCAAGGAGGCGCGTCTGCGTGCGTACGCGGCGCAGTACACGATCATGGAGAATGCCAACGAGCTGTGCCGTCTCGCCATTCGCACGTGCGGCGGGCAGTCGATGCTCAAGACGCTGCCGCTCGAGCGCATGTATCGTGATTCGCGTTGCGGTGCATTGATGCTGCCCTGGACGGCGGAGCTCTGTCTCGACCGCATCGGCCGTGAGGCGCTCTACGAACCGGGCGAGCGCGACGAGTAAGCGGCGCGCCGACATCGCTGAACGCTGAACCCGCAAGGCTGGCGGCCCGATCGCGCAGATTGCACGAATATTACGGATCGCAAGGATCGCAAGGATCGCAAGGAGCACAGTCTCGGACGCGATCGCGAACCGGTCGCCGGGCCAAAGCCTTGCCGTCTGTCTTGTCACGGAGAACCAGTTGACGCCTTTTGTAGAAGCGCTAGCTCGTCACGCACGCGCCACGCCCGAGCGGCTGGCATTGCGTTGCGGCATTGGCTGTGAATCGGAGCTGACCGACTACGGTGCGCTGTGGCGACGCGTCGAGCGCGTGGGCGGACATCTGCGCAGCACATGGCGCATCGCCCCGGGCGATCGCATCGCGTGCCTCGGTCTGAACGACGAATTGCAACTGGCGCTGCTGTTTGCGTGCGCTCGCGCCGGTGCCATCTTCCTGCCGCTGAATTTCCGTCTGGCCGTGCCTGAACTGGCGGCGATCGTGCGCCATGCGGGCGTGCGCGTGCTGTGGTTCGACGCGGCGCATCGCGACGCCGCTCGCCAGATTCGCGACGCGCTCGAGCAGGACGCCATCACCGACCTGCCGCCGCCGGCCATCGCCCCGATCGAAGGGCTCATTGCGGTGCCGTCGGCCAAGCCGGTCGATTACCCGGACGTGCCGGCCGACGCTCCGGTACTTCTCGCGTACACCTCCGGCACGACGGGTGAACCCAAGGGCGCGCTGCACACGCAGGCCGGGTTGCTGGCCAATGCCGAAGCCAGTTGGTGGGCCCACGACATGCGCGCCGATGACCACGTGCTTTCGACGTTGCCGATGTTCCACGTCGGCGGTCTCTGCATTCAGACGTTGCCCGCGCTATTGCGCGGGGCGAGCGTCACGCTGCATCCGCGCTTCGATCCGGGGGCCTGGTTGGCGGATGTCGAGACGCATCGTCCGACGCTCTCGCTGATGGTGCCCGCCACGATGCGCGCGGTGCAGTTGCACCCGGCGTGGCCGACGACCGACCTGTCGTCGTTGCGCGGCGTGATGGCCGGGTCCAGCGTGGTGCCCATGTCTGCCATCGATGCCTTCCATGCGCGCGGCATCCCGCTCGGGCAAGTGTATGGCGCGACGGAAACCGGCCCGGTGTCGATCGCATTGCGTTTCGGCGAGGCGAAGGCATATCCCGGCGCGGTCGGCCGTGCGTGCCCGAACGTGGAAGTCAGACTGACCGACGCGGCGGGGCAGGACGTTCCCCCTGGAGACGTCGGCGAGATTCTCGTGCGCGCGCCGAACGTGATGCGCGAGTATTGGCGGGCGCCCGGACACGCTTCGTTTGCGGATGGCTGGTTTCACTCGGGCGATCTGGCGCGCTTGCGTGAGGACGGCTGCTTCGAGGTCGTGGGCCGCAGCAAGGACATGATCATCTCGGGCGGCGAAAACATCTATCCGGCGGAAATCGAGAACGCGCTGGTCGATTGTCCGGGGGTGCTGGAGGCGGCCGTCGTCGGCGTGCCGGACGAGCGATGGGGCGAAGTGCCCGTCGCCGTGATCGTGCCGGTGCCATCGGCGGGGGCCACGCCGCAGACGGTGCTCGACTTTCTGGCCGAACGCATCGCCCGCTTCAAACTGCCGCGACGCGTCGTCATGCTCGACGCGCTCCCGAAGAGCGCACTTGGGAAAGTGCAAAAGCCGATTCTCATCAGCCGGTTATCGGCCACGCCGGATTCGTAAAAATCAACTGACGGTCGGTAATCAGAATCTTCATTCGGTTTCAGCTTGAAGACGCCGAATCCCTTGTCTGGCAAGGGATTCGGCGTTTTTTATGGGCGCTTTCCGCATTGCATAAGGGAAAATCCCTATGCGTAATCTCCCATTTTGTTACCATCCGATGAGAATTGCATTTTTTACTTTGGGAATTGCGTCGCAAGATAGCGCCCATGTCGTCATTGGCGGCTAGCCCGCTGATTCTTTTGCTTTCTTTTGTTTTCAAGACGATGGACACCACCGAAGCTCAGTCGGTCTCCGAGCGCGTACTGCAAGTCCTTGTGACTGTGGCACGCCATGGACGACCGATCGCGGCACGCGAGATCGCCGCGCAAACGAGCCTGCCGCTCTCCACGGTTTACCGCCACCTCGTGCCACTCAAGAAGTGGGGCCTGGTGCAGGAGCACGCCCATGAGGCGCTCTATGAACCGGGTCCGGTCGGCGTGCAATTGGCGTGGGGTTTCGACCACAACTCGCATCTCGTCACGCAGGCGCGTGAGGAAATCGACGCCCTCGTGCAGCGCACCGGCGAGACCGTCGGTCTGCTCGTGGCGGCCAACGGCCAGGTCGTCTGCCTCGACATGCACGAGAGCGAGCAATCGCTGCGTTGCTCCTTTGCCAAGGGACGTGCGCACCCGTTGGTGCATGGCGCCTCGGCCAAGGCACTGCTCGCTTTCCTGCCGCAAGCCACCCGCGAGAGCCTGATCGGCCGTCAACTGGCGGGTCAGCCGGTGGCCCAGGAGCGACTCGTCGCGCAGGTCGAGGAGATCCGCAAGCAGCGCTATGCGGTGTCCGAGAGCGAAGTGGATTTCGGCGTCTGGGGCGTGTCGGCCCCGGTGTTCGCCGCCAAGGAACGTCTGGAAGGCACCATCACCCTGATGGCGCCGGCCGTGCGTGTGGCGCAGCGCCACGAAGAGCTGATCCGCCTCACGGTGGCGGCAGCCGAGCGTATTTCGAATCGATTGCAGTACTTTTAACCGGTCGTACCCGACCGAGACTACACGAAGGAGTACCAGATGAAATTGCGTCACATCCTGTTCACGATGGCGTTGGCCGTCACCTGCTCGAGCAAGGTCTTCGCTGCCGACGACGTGCTGCGTGTGGCTACCGACGCGACCTTCCCGCCGTTCGAATACGTGGACAACGGCAAGCGTACCGGCTTCGACGTGGAAATGATCGAAGCGCTGGGCAAGGCCATGGGCAAGAAGATCGAATGGACGGACATCGATTTCAAGGGGCTGATCCCGGCCGTGCTGTCCAAGCGTGTCGACGTGGCCGCTTCGGCGATCTACATCACCGACGAGCGCCTGAAGGTCGTGAACTTCACGCACCCGTACTACACCGGCGGTCTGGCGATTCTGGTCAAGGCTGACAACACCAGCATCAAGGAACCGGCCGATCTGGCAGGCAAGAAGGTGTCGGTGCAGGTGGGTACGAAGTCGGTGCAGTTCCTGAAGGAAAGCTATCCGAAGGTCGAGCGCGTGGAAGTCGAGAAGAACGACCAGATGTTCGAACTCGTGAAGATCGGCCGTGCCGACGCCGCCGTGACCGGCAAGCCGGCAGCCCTGCTGTACGCCAAGGCCAACCCGGGCGTGAAGGTGCTCGACAAGACGCTCACCGTTGAGCGTTATGGCTTCGCCGTGCGCAAGGGCGACACCGAACTGACCAACGAGATGAACAAGGCGCTGGAGAAGGTCCGTGCAGACGGCACCTACGCTGCGCTGGTCAGCAAGTACTTCGGTACCGCGAAGTAAGCACGTCGCCAACGTAATACCGGGCGGGGTTGTCGTCGCGCCGAATGGGGTGGCGGCGCCCGCCGATGCAATAAAGCAGTAGAGCAACTGACGGAGTACGCATGGAACTCGATTTTTCGCCGGTTTGGGCAAACTGGCAGGACCTCGCGCGTGGCGCGCTCGTTACCGTTGAGGTAACGGCCTGCGCACTGGCGCTGGGCTGCGTGTTGGGTTTGCTGGTCGGCATGGGACGCCTGAACCCGGCGCACCGCATTCGCTACGGCATCTGTACCGCATATGTCACGTTCATTCGCGGCACGCCGTTGCTGGTGCAACTCTTCATCCTGTTCTTCGGCCTGCCTCAGTTCAATATTCTGCTGCCGGCATTCCTGTGCGGTGTGCTGGGTCTGGGCATCTATAGCGGTGCCTATGTCTCGGAAATCGTGCGCGGCGCCATCCAGTCGATCGAGCGCGGTCAAATGGAAGCCGCCCGCTCGCTCGGCATGCCTTACGGCCAGGCCATGCGCTCGGTGATTCTGCCGCAGGCGGTGGTGCGCATGATTCCGCCGCTGGGCAACGAATTCATTGCGCTGATCAAGAACTCTGCCCTCGTGTCGCTGCTCACCATTCATGACGTGATGCACGAAGGCCAGAAGATCATCAGCGTGACGTATCGCTCGCTGGAAGTGTATCTGGCGATTGCTTTTGTTTATCTGATTCTGACCGGTGTCACCACGCTGCTCTTGCAGCGCGCCGAGAAGTCCCTGCGTGCCGGAGGTGCCGTGCAATGAGCGAAGTGAAGAAAGCATTCGGTGCCCCGATCCTGAAGATCGAAGGACTGGGCAAGGCTTACGGCAGCCATCAGGTGCTCAAGGGCATTGATTTCGAAGTCGATGCGCGTCAGGTCGTCGTGGTCATCGGCCCGAGCGGTTCGGGCAAGAGCACGTTCCTGCGCTGCTGCAACGGACTGGAAACCGCCGAGCAGGGCACCATCGAAATCGTGGGCAAGAAGCTCGTCGATCACGGCAAGATGATGGGCGAGAACGCGCTCAATCACCTGCGCACCGAAGTGGGCATGGTGTTCCAGTCGTTCAACCTGTT
>NZ_JAELTP010000129.1 GCF_016428915.1 Pandoraea sp. ASV26 | reverse complement strand
GACGACGCGCAACCGGCCCACGACGACGCCGACCTCGGCGCGCCGCAATCCCACGCCACGGGCGACGACGAGACGTTCGTCGGCCCGGACGGCGTAGCGCACCCGCGCCGCATTCGCAGCTTCGTGCGTCGCGCCGGACGCAGCTCGGAAGCGCAGAAGCGCGCCTTCGAGCTGCTCGGCCCGAAGTTCGTGCTGCCGTATGCCCCGCACACGCTCGACTGGCCCGCCGCCTTCGGGCGCGCCGACGCCCCGCGCATCCTGGAAATCGGCTTCGGCATGGGCGACGGCACCGCGCACATCGCGAAGGTGCGCCCGGCAGACGATTTTCTCGGCGTGGAAGTGCACGAGCCGGGCGTGGGCGCATTGCTCAAGCTCATCGGCGAGACGCCGCTGTCGAACGTCCGCATCATTCAACACGACGCCGTGGAAGTCGTTCAGCACATGCTGCCGGAAGGCTCGCTCGATGGCGTGCACGTGTTCTTCCCCGATCCGTGGCACAAAAAGCGCCATCACAAGCGCCGCCTGCTGCAACCGCCGTTCGTGGCATTGCTCGCCTCGCGTCTGAAACCGGGCGGCTATCTGCACTGTGCGACGGACTGGCAGGAGTATGCCGAGCAGATGCTCGAAGTGCTCGGCGCAGAGCCCACGCTCGAAAACACGGCGGCCGATTACGCGCCGCGCCCTGACTACCGTCCTGTGACGAAGTTCGAGAATCGCGGCCTGCGCCTCGGCCACGGCGTGTGGGATCTCGTGTTCCGCAAACGCGGCTGAGGCACCTCGCCGACGTCGCCGGAATGCAATAAGGGGCACCAAGCGGTGCCCCTTCTTTTTTCCTGTTCCCGGTGTCGTGTGCGCCCGATCAATCAGCCCAGACGACCAGCCCGCTGTACCCCGTGGCCAGCACCACCAGACCGAACGCGATGCGATACCACGCGAACGCCGTGAAGTCGTGCGACGCGATGTAGCGCAGCAGCCAACGCACGCAGATGAAAGCACTGATGAACGCCGCGATGAAGCCGATGCCGAACAGGCTGAAGTCATCGACCGACAGTGTCGAGCGCGCCTTGTAGAGTTCGTAAAGGGTGGCGCCGAACAGAATCGGGATCGCAAGGAAAAACGAGAACTCGGTGGCGACCTTGCGCTCGAGCCCGAACATCATGCCGCCGATGATCGTCGCCCCCGAGCGCGACGTGCCCGGCACCAGCGCGAGACATTGTGCGCAACCGACTTTCAGCGCGTCGGCAAGCGAGAGGTCGTCGATGGAATTCACACGCGGCAGCTTGCCCGCGTCTGCATTGCGACGGTTATGCCGCTCCACCAGCAAAATGATTACGCCGCCGACAATGAACGCCGTGGCCACCACCGTCGGATTGAACAACACGGCCTTGATGTGCTTGCCGAGCAACAAGCCGAGCACGATGGCCGGCAAGCACGCGACGATCACGTTCACCGCAAAGCGACGCGCCTTCACATCGCTGCCAAGGCCCGCCACCACCTGCGCGATCTTGACGCGAAACTCCCAGCACACCGCGAGAATCGCGCCGAACTGAATCACGATCTCGAAGACCTTGCCCTTGTCGTCGTTGAAGTCGAGCAGACTGCCGACCAGAATCAGGTGCCCCGTCGACGAGATCGGCAGAAATTCGGTCAGACCTTCGACCACACCGAGAATGACGGCTTTGAACGCCAGCAACAAATCCATGCAATGAGTTCCTGAGAAGTCGTGAATAACGGTTGAGAAACGCTAGCGGGCTGACGCGGCTCGGCAGTGGGGTAGAGCCGACCTGTCAGCGTGAATCGAATTTGACGTTCACCCCATGCGAGAGCACGGTAATCGCGCCCGGCTGACGCGCCACGCCGCCGATGTTGAGTTGCTCGGGCTTGAACGTGTAGATGGGCGCGCCTTGCAACAATTGCGTCGCGATCAAGGCACCTGCGGCGTTCAATTGCCGTGACCAGCGCTCGGGCAAGCCGGCGATCGTGAAGGTCTCGACCTCCGGATCGCGCAGCACGACCGACATCGTCGCCGGGTCGTACGCGAGTGCGCTGTCGATGGCGAGCGTGCCGATGAGCGGCGCACCGCCCAGCGGGTGCGTTACCGTGGCGTCGACGGACACGGCCAGACGATTGCGCTCCGGCAGCAAAGTCAGACGAGGATGCGTGAGATTGACGTCGAGCACAGCCAGCACGCGCCGGTCGAATGGAAACTTGCGGTCGAGCGCGCGCTGCAACTGACTTTCGGAGAAGGTATATTCGTTGCCGAAGGGCAACCGCGCGCAGGCAGCCAGCCCGGCGGCAAGGGCCGTGGCCCCCGTCAACGCCAGCCATCGGCGACGTGAAACACGTGAAGCGCGCGGCAGGCGCTGCGCAACAGGCATCTCGCACTGCTGACGAATTGGCTGATCTGGATGAACACTATCCGGCATGTCACGTTCCGCTACAGGGCGCCCGGCGCCCGACACGCGCGACTATAGCATTCGCTCATGACGTCCTTCTACGCCCCCCCGTGCGCCTCGATGCACGCCACTGCGCCACGCCGTGCGCCATTACTGCCATTACTGCCATTACTGCCATTACTGCCATTACCGCCATTAATGCCATCACGGCAATTACACCGCCATCGGCGCCGTCATGGCTTCCAGTTGCGTGAGCCACGCGATGGCCTGCACGCGATTTTCGCCGCACATCTCGGGCGAAGGCTGCAACGAACCGCACACCGCCGGACGCTGCGGGCTGCCGAAAATCCGGCAGCGGTCGTCGGCGTCCAACTGCACACAGCGGGTGTTCGCCGGCTTGCCGTTGGGCATACCGGGAATCGGCGTCGAGATGGAAGGCGCGATACAACACGCCGCGCAATGAGATCGGCAATGCATGAATGGACGTGGGGGAAATACTGGGCAGCGCGGCGTGATCCGCAGGGGACGACACCGCGTCAGGCTGCGCATTCTACCGTGAGTGACGAAGCGGGGGGCTCGAATGCCAGCCCGCCCGCGGCTCAGGCTTTCAGGCTTACCAGGGCAAACTGCCCTCGCTGTCGAAGAACCCGCCCGTGACCGGCCCGCGCTCGCCGAGCGCCAGCATCAGTACGCTGCGCGCCCCCTCGGCCAACCCCTGCCGCGGGCGCTTACTGCGGCCATCACCACCATCACGCGCATCGCTCGCATCGATGGCCAAATCGGCGGGCGCCCCCGGATCGACCGAGTTCACCGTGATCGACGTCTCGCGCAACGTGTGCGCGAGCTGCACCGTCAGCATGTTCAACGCCGCCTTCGACGCATTGAATCCGATCTGCCGGAACGCCGAGTACTCCCACGCCGGATCGTTGTTGTACGCGAGCGAGCCGAGCCCGCTCGACACATTGACAATACGCGCGCGCGGCGAGCGCGCCAGCCACGGCAACATGGCTTGCGTTACGCGCAATGTGCCGAAGAAGTTCGTCGCGAACACCCGCTCGACCGCTTCGATGGAGGCTTTCTCCGGGGCGCCGTCGCGCGGATCGGTCACACCCGCGTTATTCACCAGCACGTCGAGCCGCCCGTAATACCGACCGATGCGATAAGCCGCCGCGTGCAACGTTTCGGACCGCAGCAGGTCGATCACCAACGTCTCCGCCTGAAAACCCGCCTTGCGCAGCGGTGCAACCACCTCCTCGCCCTTCGCTTCCTCGCGCGCTCCCACGAGTACCGTCATGCCCGCCTCGGCCAGCGCACGCGCCACTTCGTGGCCAATGCCACGCGTGGCGCCCGTCACCAGTGCCACGCTTCCCAGATGGCGTTCGGCGTGCTCGCGTACCGCGTTCTCGATTGCGTCCCGTTTCATCACTGCTCCCGTCGAATTCCCTGTTGTGCTGCGCCTGACCGCACGCAAATTTGTTAGCATCGAGTTTATGAAGAATCCTTCAGTTTTTCTATTCGCATATGAAAACGGACAGGCAAGGCCCCGCAACGCCCCGTAAATCGCCGCAGCAAGCGCGTTCGCGGGTCACGATCGACGCCATTTTCGAGGCTGCGCTTCAGGTTTTGTTGCTCGACGGCGGACGTCAACTGACCACGACTCGCGTTGCCGAGCGGGCGGGCGTGTCGGTCGGCACGCTGTACCAGTACTTCCAGAACAAGCAGGTGTTGCTCTATGCGGTACTCGGGCGGCACATCGACCGGATCGTCGAGACGGTGGAGGCCACGTGCGCGGCCTCTCATGGTCAGCCGCTGGACGAGATGGCGCGCGCGCTGGCCAAGGCGTACGTCGGCGCCAAGATGACGGACATCGAAGAAGCGCAGGCGCTGTACCGACTCTCGGAAGATCTGGATGGACGGGAAGTGTTTACGTCGGCGGCCACGCGCATGCATACGGCCGTCGTCGCCATGCTGAAAACGGCGCACGGCGCGCATTTCGACGATCCCGAGACGGTCGCCTTCGTGTTTCTGAACTCGATGACCGGCCCCATCAAGGCGATTCTGGAAAATCGCGCGCCCGCCGGCGCCTGCTACGAGACACTGGCAGGGCAGATCGCCGACCAGATGGCGACGATGTGCGGCGCGTACCTGCTCCGGGTCGCCCAACCGGTCACGCCGATGGCCGCCGCCTAGGCGCAGCATCCACGCCGCACAGAGACGCCACCAAGACGCAACATACCCGCTGTAGACGTCGCCCTTGCGCCGCCTGAGCGGCAAAAGTTCACGCGCCATCATGACTGCCGCCCGGAACTGGTAAAATGCCGGGTTGTGTTTGCCTACTACCCACGGTAACCGAAATGAATTACGAACAGGCCCGCTTTAACATGATCGAGCAGCAAATCCGTCCCTGGGACGTGCTCGATCAAGAAGTGCTCAATCTGCTCAAGCTGGTCAAGCGCGAGGACTTCGTGCCGACGGCCCAGCGCGCCCTCGCATTCACGGACGTCGAGCTGCCGCTGCCGGGTGCGGCCATCGCCGACAAGAGCCAGCACATGATGTTCCCGCGCGTCGAAGCGCGCATCCTGCAAGCGCTCGCGCCGAAGAAGAACGAGAACGTGCTCGAGATCGGCACGGGTTCGGGCTACATGGCCGCCCTGCTCGCCTATAACGCGCATCACGTGACGAGCGTCGAGCTCGACGCGAACCTCGCCCAGACCGCCCAGCAAACGCTGCGCGCCAACGGCGTGACCAACGTGGAAGTCGTCAACGCCGACGGCGCGCAAGGCTGGAGCGCCGCCGCGCCGTACGACGTGATCGCCATCTCGGGTGCCCTGGCCGAACTGCCGCAAGCGTTCCTCGACCAACTCAAGGTCGGCGGCCGTCTCGCAGCGTTCATTGGCGGCGTCCCGGTCATGGAAGCGAAGCTCATCACGCGCATTTCCGAGAACGAGTACCGCACCGAAAACCTGTTCGAGACGCAAGTGGCCTATCTGGTCGCGCCGCAACCGTCGAGCTTCAAGTTTTGAGCCCGGCGCCCGGGTCGCGTGCCGTTCGGTGACGGATGGCGCGCTGCCCGGAATGCCGCGAGCGGACCGGTCCCGTGCCCTGCTGTCTGGGCAACTGTGTACGGGAATCAGCGAGGACCGGACGCCATCCATACGACACACGAACATCATGCAAAACATTACACCGGCGCAATTGGCCCAGTGGCTCGCGGACGGGGATCGCAGCCAACCCACGCTCCTCGACGTGCGTGAGGATTGGGAAGTGCAGACCTGCCACATCGCCCAGAGCAAGAACGTACCGCTCGGCGACGTGCCCGCCCGTCTGAGCGAACTCGACGCCGATGCGCCCATCGTGTGCATCTGCCACCACGGCATGCGCAGCGCGCGCGCCGCGATGTTTCTGGAACAACAAGGTTTCTCCCAGATGTTCAATCTGGACGGCGGAATCGATGCCTGGGCTCGCCAGGTCGATCCGTCGATGCCGACTTACTGAGCCAGGGCCATGCGCCCCCCGAGGCTTGCCGCGCGTGAGCGCGCGGCCAAGCGTGCGCCTGCGCGGCGCACCGTCTCTGCGAGCGTTCTCGTCATGGCGACGACGCTGGCAGCCCTCATGGTTCACGCCGCTCCCGCCGGCGCCACCGACCTTCTCCAGCTCTACAGCGAAGCGCAAAGCCGCGACGCGCTGATCGCCAGCGCCCGCTCGGCCTACCTCGCCAACATCGAAGCCCTGCCGCAAGCCCGCGCCGCGCTCCTGCCGCAAGTCTCCGCGCGCTGGGGCTCGGTGAACACGCACTATGGCTCGGGGAGCGTGTCGAACACATTCGTGAGCAGCGGCTACAGCCTCGCCCTCACGCAGCCCATCTTCCACTGGGATAGCTGGCAGTCGTATCAGCAGGGCAAGCTCACGGTCGCGAGTGCCGAGGCAGCGTTTGCACAAGCCGAGCAGGACCTGATTCTGCGCGTGGCCACCGCCTACTTCGACGTGCTCGCAGCGCAAGACGACCTCGCGCTCGCCGGCACGCACAAGCAGGCCATCGCCGAGCAACTCGCGTCTGCCAAGCGCAATTTCGAGGTCGGCAACGCCACGATCGTCGACGCCAACGAAGCGCAGGCCAGCTTCGATCAGGCCACCGCGCAGGAAATCGCCGCACAGAACACGCTCGACGTGCGCCGTGCCGCCTTCGCGCGGATCGTCGGGCATCCGGTCGGCTCGCTCGCCACGCTGCGTGCCGGCGCGACACTGCCGTCGCCTCAGCCCAACAACGTGGCCGACTGGGTCGCGCAAGCGGAGCAGTCGAACTACGGCGTGCAGTTGCAAACGCTCACGCTCGAGACGGCGCGGCGTGAGACGTCGAAAGCCAAATCGGGTTATATGCCCTCGGTCGATCTCGTTGCCGCCGGGGCGCACTCGAATGTCGGCAACGCGAACAGTTTGCTGTCGTCGGCCATGTCGAGCCCGTCGAGTCAGGGCTCGGGGCCGAGCTCTGCCGGACAGATCGGCATTCAGATCAGCATTCCGATCTTCTCGGGCGGCGCCGTGCAGAGTAAGTTGCGCCAGACGCTCGCCCTCGAAGACAAGGCCATGACGGATCTCGACGACGCGCGGCGTCTGGCGGTGTTTAACGCCCGTCAGTCCTATCTCGGCGTGTCGAGTGGGCTGGCGCAGGTCAAGGCGCTCGAAGCGGCGGAGCAATCGGCGCAGTCGTCGGTCGCATCGAACAAGCTCGGCTATCAGGTCGGCATTCGCATCAACGCCGATGTGCTCAACGCCGAAGACAAGCTCTTCACCACGCGACGCGATCTCGCCAAGGCGCGCTACAGCACGCTGCTCTCCAGCCTTCAACTCAAGGCCAGCGCCGCCACGCTCGTCGACACGGACTTGCAGTTGCTCAACGCGTTGCTCACGGAGAATCCGGACGCTTCCGCAGCCATGGCAGGCGCTCGTGAAGCCGCACCAGCCAACGCCGGGGCAGGATTGCCCGCGCGTGGCGTGCGCCCGGGTATCACGGCACCGTCGATGCGGCGTTAGTCAACCGGCGCGACGGTTTACGTTGAGCACGTTGAGCGCGCGCGCAAGCCCATAGCAAAATGCCTCGCATGGCCAGTCCGGCATGCGAGGCATTTTGTTTTCGGTGCAGACCGCTGCCGTCTGGCAGACGTTGCGACATCAGTCTTGCGGGGCAACGCCCGTATCGAGCCAACGACCCAGCGCGTCGACCGTGCGCGCCGTCGCCCCCTGATGCTGCTTCGCGAACAGCGTTGCTGCCGTGCGCATGGCAAGCCGGCGGTCGTCGTTGAGCAGCAAATCGGCCAGTGCCGTGGCAAGTTCGCCCGCATCGCTCACGCGCCGCGCCGCGCCCGCCGCGAGCGCGTTTTCGCTGGCCTGCGTGAAGTTGAACATGTGCGGACCGAAGATCACAGGCGTGCCCGCCGCACACGCCTCGATCAGGTTCTGCCCACCCAGCGGCAGCAGACTCCCGCCAATGAACGCAACGTCGGCCGCCGAGAAATACGCCGCCATCTCGCCCATCGAGTCGCCCAGGACAACGTCGACATCGGCAGGCAGCGGCGTGTCGCCGTCAGGCCACGCACTGCGACGAACGTAGTTGAGCCGCACCTTCTCGAGCATCGTCGCCACTTCGTCGAAACGTTGCGGATGACGCGGCACGAGCACCAGCAGCGAGCGGCGCCCCACATCCGAGGCGGCGGCGAGCATGGCGCGGGCCTGAAGCACCAGCGCCTCCTCGCCGTCGCGCGTACTCGCCGCCAGCCAGACCTTGCGCTCGCCGAAGCGCTCGCGCCAGCGCGCGCCCAGCGCGAGCAGCGCAGGCGGGGGCGTCATGTCGAACTTGAGATTGCCCATCACGTCGACGTCGTTCGCTCCGAGCATGCGAAGCCGTTCGGCGTCGGCATCGCTTTGCGCGAACACACGGCTGAAGCCGCCGAAGACCGGCTTGGCCGCGTCGCCAAAACGCGCGGCACGCCGGAACGACCGCGCCGACATCCGCGCATTGGTCAGCACCAACGGCACGCCGCCTTCACGGCAGGTGAAGATCAGATTCGGCCAGACTTCCGTCTCCATCACCACGCCGACGCTCGGTCGCCATTGCTTCAGGAATCGCCGGATCGGGCCAACCATGTCATAAGGCAGATAACACCGCAGCACACGATCGCCGAACAGGTTTTCGCCCGTGGCACGGCCGGTGGGCGTCATGTGCGTGAGCAGAATGCCGTGAGACGGATAACGCTCGAGCAGCGCGTCGATCAGCGGTTGCGCGGCGCGCGTCTCCCCGACAGAGACGGCATGCACCCAGATCAGCGGGCGGCCGGTGTAAGTGGGCGAATCGTAAAACCCGAAGCGTTCCCCGATGTGACGGCGATAGCCGGGTTCGAACCGGCCTCGCCACCACAAGCGAATGACGGCCAGGGGTGCCACGATCCACCAGAGCGCGCGATAGACGAGACGCAACAACATTCAGATGAGCGCCCGATGCGTGAGACGTTGCAACACCGCCAGCGGCGAGCACTCGGGGTGCACCATCGCTTCGGCGGGCAGAAAGAAGGTCTGTTCCATCATGAACTGGCCCGACATCACGGCGTGCGACGTCTGATCGGAGAAGCAGACCCACACGCTGCCCGGCGGGAACGGCATGGTTTGCTGGTTGGCATCGCGCTGGTAGCCCATGTCGGCTTTCATGCCGTCATGCAGGTGCAGCATGATGTGGTCGTAGCCGCTGCGCGGACGCTTGGTGATGCCCACGGCGTTTTGCAGCCATGCGGACCCCGGCCATTGCCTCGGCACTTTCGGCAGGAAGCGTCGGGCCACGTCTTCGAACGGCTCGCCCACGCGCCAGACACGCGGCTGACCCGCGGGGTTGATGTTGGTGAATACGCGCAGGATGCGCTCGCCGTAGTTCGGGCGCGACGGGAAGGCGTCGACATGCAGGCGGCTGTCGTCCTTGCGCCATGACGTCTGACGTGTTTCGACCTGATGCAGGCGCAGGCTCGTCGGCGCCGCGCGCAACTTGCCGCGATACTCGGGCAGCAAGCCGTCGATCAGGCTGCTTGCCTGCGTGTAGTAGCGCTTGACCAGCGCATGGACGGCGCGCTGCGTGGCGTCGTCGGCGGCCACACCGACGAGCACGTCGGTCCTGGGATCCAGGCTGATGTTCTTGCGCTTCGGATCGGCAATCGACGGATCGAGCAGGCGCTGTTCCCCGGCGTCGATGGCAAAGGCCAGATGCGGAAAGTAAAGCACCTTGCCTGCCTCGACATCGGCCACCAGCGTCTCGCGCGCTATCGACAGGTCTGCCCCTTGCCAGTTGCCGGATTCGACGGTAACGATCTGACTGCTTTCGTTCGTTTGGCTCATGCGCTTCGGCCCTCCCCGGACGTGGCGTCGCCGCGCATCACAGACGGCAGCGACGGTGCGAGCTGGCGCACGGCGTCGCGCACTTGCGCGAGCGTTGGCTTGTGTTCGGCGTCGCCAAGATTGATGATGTGCGGCGACCAGAATCCCCCGGTGCGCCACGCCGTGCTGAAATTGTATAGCTCGATGGTCGGACGGTTCAGCGCTGCGGCAATATGTACCAAACCGGTGTCCACGCCTACGGTGATCGCGCCGCGATCGATGAGGCCGACGACCTGCGACAAGTTCATCTTCGGCGGCACCCAGGCATCTTCACCCAATGCCGCCGCCAGTCGCAGCGACACCTCACGCTCGGCTCCACTGCCCCACGGCAAAACGATCAGGAAACCCTGCGCGGCCAGATCCCGGCCCAGCGCGATCCAGTCGTCCTCAGGCCAGGTCTTGTCCTCGCGCGAGGTGGCATGGACGAACACCGCGTACGCACGGTCCGGGCACTGGCTGTGATCCGCGCGCTCGGTGGCGATGCCGAAGTCGATGTCGCCCGGCACCTTGAAGCCCATCGCTGCGGCAACCAGCAGGCGCGAGCGCGTTACCACATGGGTATGAGGCTCGATACGCACCATGTGACGGTACAGATAACGCACCGGCCACTCGTAGCTGGCCCCCTCGGTCCGGTTGCCCAGTCCCCACACGGTGCCACGCGCCGTGCGCGCAATCCAGCCGGTCTTGACCAGACCTTGCGTGTCGATCACGAAGTCGTAGGGCGTCTCGCGCAGCGCGCGGCGGAATTTGCCGATTTCCTGCCAGGTGCTGGCGGCGAAAGGCTTTTTGCGCCAGCGGCGCAAGGCGAAGGGAATGACCCGGCGCACACCGCGCACGAGTTTGACGAGGTCGACGAAGCCCTCTTCCACCACCCAGTCGATCTGGGCGTCGGGATAGTGGCGCAGAATGTCCTGCACCACGGGCATGTTATGGACGACGTCGCCGAGCGACGAGACTTTGACGATCAGAACCTGCAACCGAACGCTCCGGCGGTTCGGCCGGGCCTCGTGAGCAAAACCGCGATTTTACCCCGACCCGGCCCGCCGGACATGTTTGCCGCGATCGTTCTCGTCACGGCACCCTTACCGCACGCTCACGGCCAGAGTAGGCGCAGTTGCGGCGTTGGCGCGACGCAGTTGCGACGTGGTTGCGACGCACTTACCGCGTCCAGCGCCCTTCATCGGGCACTTGCATCAACGCCAGCGAAGTGCCGAGGCGTCAAGGTGACGGATTGGCCGGGCGTGTGCCCGGCCTCGCGTCAGAAGGGCAGCTTCGCGTCGGACTTGACCGCCAGAATGGCGCGACGGAAGTCATCCTGAATGCGCCGGATCGCGGCTTCGCTATCGGCCTCGAAGCGCAGCACGACCACCGGCGTGGTGTTCGACGAACGGGCCAGACCGAAACCATCGGGATATTCGACACGCACGCCGTCGATACTGATGATGTCCTGCGCGCCTTCAAACTTGGCCGTCTCACGCAGCTTGTCGATGAGCGCGAAGTTCTCGCCTTCGGCCAGCGGAATCTGCAACTCAGGCGTGGAAATCGAGTTGGGCAACGCGTTGAGCACTGCGCTCGGATCGGCCGCCTTCGACAGGATTTCGAGCAGACGCGCGCCCGTGTAAAGGCCGTCGTCGAAGCCGTACCAACGATCCTTGAAGAACACGTGGCCGCTCATCTCGCCCGCGAGCGGTGCGCCCGTTTCCTTGAGCTTGGCCTTGACCAGCGAGTGGCCCGTCTTCCACATGAGCGGCTCGCCGCCG
>NZ_JAELTP010001092.1 GCF_016428915.1 Pandoraea sp. ASV26 | reverse complement strand
CCCCCCCCCCCCCCCCCCCCCCCCCCCCCCCCCCCCCCCCCCCCCCCCCCCCCCCCCCCCCCCCCCCCCCCCCCCCCCCCCCCCCCCCCCCCCCCCCCCCCCCCCCCCCCCCCCCCCCCCCCCCCGCCCCCCCCCCCCCCCCCCCCCCCCCCCCCCCCCCCCCCCCCCCCCCCCCCCCCCCCCCCCCCCCCCCCCCCCCCCCCCCCCCCCCCCCCCCCCCCCCCCCCCCCCCCCCCCCCCCCCCCCCCCCCCC
>NZ_JAELTP010001091.1 GCF_016428915.1 Pandoraea sp. ASV26 | reverse complement strand
CCACGGTTTCCACCACCGCGCTGCCGCCCGTGGCCGCCGCCGGGTCGAACCCCGTCGAGCGCACCGTGATGACCTTCACCTTGTCCGCGCTTTGCACCGTCGCAATCGCGTTGCCCGCGTAGATCGGGCGCTCGAACGTGTCGGCGCTGTCGACCTTCGTGATCTCCGAAATCTGTGCGACGTCCAGCAGCGCGGCCACGCGCGGCGCGATGTTCTTGCCGTACGCAGTGGCCGTGGCCAGAATGTGCGAATAGT
>NZ_JAELTP010001090.1 GCF_016428915.1 Pandoraea sp. ASV26 | reverse complement strand
CCACCGACGGATCGATGTTCACGCCCGACACCTCAAAGCGCTTGCCCACTTCACCGAACAGGCCGAACGTCTGACCGCTCGTCTTGCCCGTCAGGCGGGCCGATGCGTTACGCGCCGCCACCGTGCGGTCCGTCTTCACGCTGTGATTCGTGTACGACGCCGCGCCGTTGACGAACCAGCTCGTGTCGGTCAGGTGCGAACCGTACACACCCACGCTCACGCTGTTGACCTTCGACTCGCCCGGCAGTCCCTTGGCCTTCGACTCCT
>NZ_JAELTP010001089.1 GCF_016428915.1 Pandoraea sp. ASV26 | reverse complement strand
GCCTGGGGAGTACGGTCGCAAGATTAAAACTCAAAGGAATTGACGGGGACCCGCACAAGCGGTGGATGATGTGGATTAATTCGATGCAACGCGAAAAACCTTACCTACCCTTGACATGTACGGAATCTTGCTGAGAGGTGAGAGTGCTCGAAAGAGAACCGTAACACAGGTGCTGCATGGCTGTCGTCAGCTCGTGTCGTGAGATGTTGGGTTAAGTCCCGCAACGAGCGCAACCCTTGTCCTTAGTTGCTACGCAAGAGCACTCTAA
>NZ_JAELTP010001088.1 GCF_016428915.1 Pandoraea sp. ASV26 | reverse complement strand
GCCTGGGGAGTACGGTCGCAAGATTAAAACTCAAAGGAATTGACGGGGACCCGCACAAGCGGTGGATGATGTGGATTAATTCGATGCAACGCGAAAAACCTTACCTACCCTTGACATGTACGGAATCCTGCTGAGAGGTGGGAGTGCTCGAAAGAGAACCGTAACACAGGTGCTGCATGGCTGTCGTCAGCTCGTGTCGTGAGATGTTGGGTTAAGTCCCGCAACGAGCGCAACCCTTGTCCTTAGTTGCTACGCAAGAGCACTCTAA
>NZ_JAELTP010000128.1 GCF_016428915.1 Pandoraea sp. ASV26 | reverse complement strand
GTCTTACGGACTTCGCTTACTCGAAAGAGATGAAGCAGTCGGGCATTGTGTGGAACGAGAAGACGCTCGCCGCCTTCATCGCCAATCCCGGCAAAACCGTGCCGGGGACGAAGATGCGCTTCTGGGGCATTGGCAACGAACGCAAGGTCGCGGACCTGATTGCCTATCTGTACACGTTCAAGTGACGTGAGATTGACGAGCGACGGGCGTCGGCCTGCAAGGCAATCGCATTACCAATGATGTCGAAAGCCGTGCATGCCACAGCGCTCGCTGGCACGGGTATCGAATTACTGCCTTACTGGCTGGGGCGCGAGGCGCTTCAGAAGGGGGCTGATCGAGCCGATGCCCGATCATCCGCTGCAAAGCAGCCTGCAAACCAACGGCATCCACTTTGTCTATAACGTCAACCGTCGGCAGTCGCGAAAGGTGCACGCTTTCATGGATTACCTTATCCCCCGCATTGCAACGCTGCTTGTCTGACAGGCTTGCCGTCGTGTACCGGGCGATGCCGCGCAACACGCGCCCCTGAGCTCACATCACGATGTCAGGCTCGACGCATTCCCCACCCACTTTATCCAGTGCGTTGAGCAGCCCTGCGCGTAGCGCGCTCAACGCCCGACTCTTTTCATCAAGCTCGTTGAGCTTTGCCTGCAAACAGGCGATCTTTTGGGCGGTCCCGAAACTTGGGCTATCCCACACCTCGATGACTTCGCGAATCTCTGCCAGCGTGAAGCCCAGCGCCTTGGCATGGACGATCAGACGGATGCGTTGCAGCGAAAGCGCTGAATAGCGCTTGTAGGTATTCGTCAAGTGAGGTTGCGTTGCCTTATCCAGCAGGCCCATTTTCTCGTAGTAACGCACCGTGTCACGGGAAACCCCCGCCTGCTTGCATATTTCGCCAATGCGCATGCTGCCTCCAGCCGAAGTCGTGAACCGACATTAGGACTTGACCGTTGCCTATAGTCAACGGTTTACAGTCCGATGCGTCTTCTCACTTCCCCGGCACACCATGACAACCCGCTTTGATTTTCGCGGAAAGACCGCACTTGTGACTGGCGCATCGTCTGGCATTGGACGTGCGTTTGCCGTCGCCCTGGCCCAGCGAGGGGCCAACCTTGTAATGGTGGCTCGCTCGCACGACACGCTGCACGATCTCGCCGAGGAACTGCGGCGCGATTATGCGTGCGACGCCGATTTCCTGACGGCCGACTTGAGCACATCCGGCGCGGCAGACGCCATCGCGGCTCACCTGAAAGCGACCGGGAAAGCTGTCGATGTCCTGGTGAACAACGCGGGCTTTGCGACGTATGGACGCTTCGAGACCATTCCGCTATCGCGTCAGCGCGACGAAGTCCAGGTGAACTGCATGGCGGCGGTTGCGCTGACGCATCTTGTGTTGCCCGACATGCTGGCGAAATCCGACGGTGTAGTCATCAACGTTGCGTCGACGGCGGCACTTCAGCCCGATCCCTACATGGCGGTGTATGGCGCCACCAAGTCGTTTCTGCTTTCATTCTCTGAAGCCTTATGGGCTGAGAACCGGCGTCGGGGCATTCGGGTGGTCGCACTGTGTCCGGGGGCAACGCAAACGGGCTTCTTCGACGTCGTCGGCGCGAAGGAGGCGGCTGTGGGAACGCCGATGCCCGTAGCGCGTGTGATCGCGGACGCGTTTTGGGCATTGGATCGCCATCGAAGCCATCGGGTTGTGGGGACGAAAAATCGGCTCCTTGCCAATCTGCCGAGACTACTGTCCCGTCAAGGGGCTGCGCGACTCGTCGAAAAAATTCTCAGGCCGAGATGATCGATTCGTCTGCCCCGTCCAACCCATTATTGGGCAAGTCATGCAATATCTCGACATTGCGTTTGGAGATTTGAAGAGTCATGACCGAACAACGACAAAGCGGGCTGGAAATCCGGCGGTTGTCCCCGGTTGAATGGGGCCACGCATACCCTGTCATTGCACAACTCCGATCGCTTGATGAGGCGACTTTTCTGGAGCGGGTTCGCCGGCAATCGCATTCGGGCTACGAGCTTGTTGCCGCCTTTCGAGACGGGAGCATTATCGGCGTGTTAGGTATGAGACCCGTTCACACGCTGGCGCGTGGGGCACACCTGCATATCGACGACCTCGTAGTCGACGAGGCAGCGCGCGGAAGCGGCGCAGGACGGTCCTTAATGGCATACGCCGAAAGCGACGCGCGTGCGCGGGGCATGACCGCCGTATTTCTTGACGCGCGTCCGGAAGCCATTCCGTTCTATGAGCGAGAGGAATATCTGCTGCATCCGGCACCGTCGATGAAGAAGGTGCTGGCGTCCTGATCGACAGCCAGCGACTATTAGCGTGGTTCGCCCGCGCCAGTGGTTGACTCGTCCACGGACACGACATCGGCAAAATGATTTAAACCGATTGCCTCTCAGTGCATTTATAGCCCTGCCACTACCTCATGTTCACCCCTGAATTCTCGACACACGATTACAGCGAGCACATTTTGGTCGTCAATCATTTCATCGAAACGGATGAAGCCGTTGAGTTGAGTCTTGCCTTCGTTCGAGCGCGAATTCAATACGGACGTCAGCATGTAGTATCGCCAGCAGCGAGATTCGTCGTGTGCTATGACATCCGTGGGCAGAAGGCTGGAGACGATCTTGCAACTCGCCTGTCCAATGCGCTCGATGATGTCGCGGAAGTTCGGGTGAAGCCGTCATCAGTCTTCAGCTTATCGTGCAATGCGACAGCGTAGCTAAGGTCGAGGCCATGTTGTCGCCCTGCTGCGGTGGTGCAGCAGAAATATTCACTATCGACGAGACCAACATTGGGATATCCGTTCCAACGCGGCTGCTTGACTCGGTTGGAGAAGAGACGATCCGAACGGCACTAGGGGATGTGCGTGTCTATGATTTGTATGCGGGCGTCTGGAGTGAAGTCGTCTGAACATACGACATGAGCCAGCCGATCCGAATGATGCGCTCTAGCGGCCGAAACCGGCAATCTTGTAGCAAATACCAGTGCAATCGATAGCAACATCGCTTCACCGTGGCTACGGACATACAGGCCTAATTTTGCGACCCTCAACATCCTTGGCAACGCGGCTCGAACGAAAATACTAACGGACTGCTATGCCAATATTTGCCGAAGGGCATTGATCTGTCCGTGTACTCACAAGCCAAACTCAATGCCGTGGCCCGACGTTTGAACGAGCGTCCTAGGAAGACACTAGACTACGAGACACCGGCACAACGATTTCTTCACTCTGTTGCATTGACCGGTTGAATCCACAACCCGAAGCCGTCGCTCGTCGCACTGGCGATCATGTCCTCTTGCCGTGGTCAAGGAGACATATCAAAGCCGTCGCTCGCATCTCATTCGTGACACTTGCCTTCCAGTCTCGGAGAGATGCATGCCGCCATCGCGAGTATCGCCATAAGCGAGACTGAACATGCCAGCACCGTTAATCCAGTGCCGCACGCGGCGCTGATCAATGAGGCCGCCAATGCGGAGCTGCTGATCTGGAAGAACCCGACTAATCCAGAGGCAGTCGCAGCATGTCCATGGACACCAGTGACCGCGCCCGAGACGGCGAGTGACAGTGAGGATCCATTTGCAAGGCTGACCAGGCACATCGGGAGGATCACTGCAACGACGCTTGTGGCGCCGTGCATCGCGATGATGGCGAACGCTAGTCCGCCCAGCACGAAACAAGCGATGCCTGCGGTGATGACGCGATCGTAAGTCCAGAGGTCAAGCCATCGCCGGGCCAGCAAATTTGCCGCGATGATGCTTGCACTCAGGGGCAAATACAGCCAGCCGCTCTGCGCCTCGCGCAAACCGAGACTCGCGAATACGAAAGGCGATTGCGTCAGATAGACGAACCAGGCGCAATAGATCGCGCAGACGATGATGGTGTAGCGTCGAAAAGTACAGTCGCGGAGAACGTGCGCAAAGCCTGCGAGTAGCGCACGGCGCTTCCTGTTGTGCGGCGGGAGCGTCTCAGGCAGCAGCGTCACCGCCATCAACAGCGCTGCGAGTGCGAATCCCGCAACGAAGAGAAAGTCGGCGTACCAGCCGAACGCCGATGCCAGATATCCGCCCACCGCCGGAGCCAGCGCCGGCGACAAAGAGACCAGTGGATAAACGACGGCGTAGACCTTGGCAGACGTCTGCTTACTGCACGTATCGGCAATGACCGCCCGACCGATAACGAGACCCGCAGCGGCGCCCCCGGCTTCCACCATGCGCCATATGAGGAATACGCCAAAGTGCGTGGCCACTGCACAACCAAGTGAGCCAATAAAGTACAGCGCGATGCCGGCGAACAGCACGGGCTTGCGGCCATGGCGATCCGAAAGCGGGCCGTAGACGAGTTGCGCAATCGCGAGGACGAGCAGATACACCGAAACTGTCTGCGGCATCTGCCAGTCGGCGACGCCAAACCCGGCAGCCATGTGCGGCATGGCGGGCAGATAGACGTCCGATGCGATCAGACCGAACGCATTGAGCATCGCGACGGTAAGTATGAAAGACCAGCGTGGCATGAAGGGGCTCCGTTGCACGCCGCCAGAGGGCGTGCGGTTATGACCGTGGAAGCCGTCATGTTAGAGAGTCGGATTTCATGTGAAAATGCATGACATTGCATACCATCCCTGCAAATTTGCAGGGAAACTTTTGATATGAACTGGGATGACGTTCGAATCTTTCTGGCCGTGCATCGGTTGGGCACCCTGAGTGGTGCCGCGAAGCAGTTGGGCATCGATCAGACCACCGTCGGGCGTCGCCTAGGCAGCCTAGAAGGCGCGCTCGGCAGCCGTCTTTTTCTGCGAACCACCGATGGCTTCGTGCTGACCCTTAGCGGCGAGCAGGTGTTGGAAACCGCGATGGAAATGGAGCGCCTCGCGGTATCGTTCGAGCGCCGTAGCGAAGGCGCCGACGAGCGCGTGGAAGGGGAAGTCCGCGTCACAACGACCGACACCCTGGCCCTCGATTTCGTCATCCCGGCGATTGAGCAGCTCCAGACAGGACATCCCGGTATTCGGGTGCTTCTGAGCACGACCCCGCGTCTGCTCGATCTGTCTCGCCGCGAGGCTGACATCGCCATTCGCACGCAGCGGCCGGAACTGCAAGGCTTAATCGTGCGGCGACTCGGGAGCTGGGAGGTCGGGCTTTACGCATCGCGCAGTTATGTCGCGCGGCGCGGAGAACCGAAGCCGGGCGGCGAATTCGCCGGGCATGATCTTGCGGTCTACCAGCCAGGTGTCACGAAGCGTCAGCAGGAAACACTCGCCGGCGAGTCGAGAGCGCAGGGACGTGTCGTCGCAGAACTCGACTCCAGCCTGATGCTCACCGCGTTCGTTCGGGCCGGTCTCGCATTGGGTGAATTGCCAACGTATATGGCCCAGCGATATCCGGAGCTTGTACGGATCTGGCCAAGCCGGCGAAGGCAATCGCCGTTTGAGGCGTGGATGGTATTACCTGCCGATCTCGCGCGCACGGCGCGGGTCCGCGTTGTAGTCGACGCGCTTGCCGGGCAATTTAGCCTTTGATCAGTGTGCGCATCAGGTCAACCGACGCTTTCTCGCCGACGGCAGGCGATCGCTACCGCCAACAGGTGTGCCTCGACGTCTGACCGTTGTGCGCCCGGCTCCTGTCACTCAACGCGGGCACGCCGAAGACTCAAACTGGTCGAGATCTGCCTGATGCGGTTAGCCGAGATGAATTCGATAGTCAGGTACGCTGGACTTCGTGGTTGCGCTTGATGTCTGTTGCAAGCTCCCACGCCTTAGTTCTTAAGCCATCTATATCATCGTTCAGTTCAACGTACCCGGGTTTCCCAGTGGGCTGCCCCTCTATAGCGCTCTGTGCCGCAACAAAGTCGTTGAACGAGCCCATCCCTCCGTACGCTTGAAGCAAATATTCAATACCGGAGTAATCCGCGTTTTCTAAACGAGCTTTGGCACGAAGCAACCAGGCGCGCCAGTGCTGTCCGCCGTTGGTTTCAAGTAGATCGGCGAGTTTGGCCAACACCTCAACCAGCTCTTGTTTTTTTGGTCCCATATTTGCCTCCATCCGTTCAGCGCCGCTCTTGATAAAGTCGAATTGTCGACGATCTGGGCGGGTCACGTCGACTGACTGAAATTGGCAGGCTTGCGCCGGTCGCGACGTGCCGAATTTGACTGAAAGCGACCGTACGACGCTGATTGCCTTCGCCTTCCAGCAGCACCAGCGCGATCACATCCTGTCTACGGAGCATCGTATCGGTCGTTGTGAATATGGGCATGCCAGATCTCGAAGCTGCGTCTTCGACTCACTGGGCCGCCGAGGGTGAATGACTATGGTGAGTGTTGGAGCGCCCCGCAGCTGCCTCCTGGTCGGCCTTGACGGCCTTGCCGGGCTACGCCTTGGCGCGCTTCGCGGCAATCGTGTCTCTGATGGCCGCGTACTCTTCGCGCACGACCTCCAGGCCGTACTTATTCTCTAGCCGGCGTACCGCGAAGTGTCCTCGTGCCATGTTCTGGAAGTGGTCCATGAAGAGGGTGTTGACGAGCGCGCCGCCCACCGCTCCGACGGCCGGTAGCAGCTGGGCCGCAGCCTTTGCGGAAACCGGGATTGAATACCGTTCAGCGATCATGAGAACCAGCCGTAAAAGAGCCGGGGCGCCTTCCTTCTTGATGCCGTGCTTGGCAACATACGCCGCAGCTTCTGCTGCGGCCTTGGCCATCGCCTCCCGAGCCACAAAGTAACCAATTTCCGCACCATCGTCCGAACGGGTACGGCCGCCGAACGCGAGCACCTGAATGCACTCGATCTGCATTTGGACGACACTCAGGTCAGCACCTTCACTGCGCGCGATGTCGGCTATCGAGCGCATAATGATGGTGGTCGAAATGGGCAGCTCGATGAGAAGTGCGGGGAGGCCAAACGCGCCCCCGACGCCGCCGGTGACGATGGACGCTCCCTTGTGCCACCAGTCTGATGACTGGGGCGGCTTGCCGGTCTGCGGGTCATGGTAATCCATCGTCTTGATGGCCAGTTTCAGCGAGGCCCCGATGGCTTTCTCCGCAGCAGTGCTGACGGCCTCCGAGGCCTTTACCGGAAGCAAGGCGACAGCCTTCTCGATCGGGGTGCCAATCACGTCGCCCACGCGCGCGATGAAACTGGGGTTCTCCAGCAACAGCACCGCCGATTCCAACGCCAACTGGTCCTCCGCCGCCAATCCGCCCATGTTTTCTCGTTTCATGCCAATCCCCGTCGTCTATGTTGTGTGGGTTCATCTGCCTTGAGATGGTAGCGGCTTCTTCCGTAGTCGACCCACAATGGTCCGCCGCGTTTCTCCGAAGCGTACGTTCATCGTTGCACAATTCCTTACCCTGCAGTTCAATGAAGGCATCGTCAAACAATTTGAGTGCCGCGCTTAACGATGGGCCGCCGCCGAATTCTCCACGAGCGCCGAAATCACTTCGACGACATGATCGGCCAAGGGACGATTTGGGTCCGAATAAGCGGCGACATTGTCTGTCCAGTCCAGCGCTCGTACCGCCTTGAGGACGTGATTGGCGCTGGCGACGAGCTCAAGTTCCGCCTGGGGATCTGCATGCTTTAGCAATTGTGCATCTCCGGGGCCGACCTGAAGATCTTGCAACCCCTGCACAATCAGTGCGGGCTTTCTGTAACCTGCCAGAGGGGTCGTTGGTTCAACTGTCAATTCGCTCATGAGAAACCGCGGCACTCACGGCCTGAGCAACGGCATCAGTGAGAGATCCATTTTGGACGCGTCTACGGTTTTCCCTGCTTCGAGGGTGTCGAGTACGGACATCGTATTCGGCTGAATAGGAGCGTTCGCAGGGTTAGATCGGAGTTGTTCTCTCAATACCTTTCCGAGCAGGCGTCCGGCTGTGGATAACAGAATCAAACCCGCAAATGTCGGCCGTGTGCTGTGCGGCTACCGGCGTCACCAATCCGCCCTAGCTATGGCCCCGCGGGACCCGGCGCCTCGACGTTCGCCTACACCGTCAGCGATGGAATTCCGGATGGGATAGCAGCAGCCAATGCGATAGTCGCGAGCCTACCCATTCGTGTCCGCTACAAGCGTCCAAACCACCCACAAGGCGGCCATTGATTGCCGACGGGGTCGGAGCCCCGATCGTTGTCCCCTGGTCGCTGAGACGAGGCGAGCACCTTCTTACGAATCGCAGACGTTAGCGTCCGGCGAAAATCCGCGACTTTCGAACAGCCGCTCCGAAGCTAAGTTTCCTCTGGTAATCATCGCACAGCACTCGGAATGACCGAGCGCGGCTAATGCAGCAATGGTGGTGTCGAGCAACGTGCCGGCTGTGCCGGCCCTCTTGCTGGCAGGTGCAGTGGCTACAACAGCGATTACCGGGCAACCATAAGGCTTGTAGTCGCAAACAAGACACGCTGACAAGAGTGCGCCCTTCTGCTCCAAGGTCCACGACGCCTCGGGGATCCATTGGCCATACCGTCCTCCAAGAATCGCCGATGCCTTTAAAGCATACTCAGCTTCGGTCTGCCCAGCATCGTCGACCGTTCCTCGAAACGCCGCGAAGAAAAGCTGCCCGAGCGCCGATATGTCGTTAGGACAGATGTGGCGCAAACTGTCCGGCAGAGCCACAGACCGATGGAGAGACCCGGACAGCGAGCGTCTCCAAAGCTGCGCGCTACGCTGGTGGTTCGAAGCCTGCATCCCTAGCTCCTTTTTCCTGAGGAGGTTGCATTGACCGGTTGAATCCACAGCCGAAAGCAGACAACCTCATGCTGACGGATATCGAAAAACGGGAGGAATACTGCGCTCGCATTTCAATGCAGATTTCCGAACAATATTGCCGAGGTCGGTCGCTGCGTTAGTGACGCTAGTCACGCTTGAAAATGGTCGATCCGTTGGCTTCTCAACGTTTGCATACTGCTTCGACTGGCTACCAACGGAGGGTCTTCGCGAAGTCCACGAAGGCTCGCAACGTAGCCGGCAGGTAGCGGCGACCCGGATAGTAAAGCAACGGGCCGGTGAAGCTGGGCCACCAAGACTCCAACAACGGCTCCAGTTCGTCGCGGTCGATATAAGGCTGAAGCCACTCCTCGAACAAATAGATCACCCCCGCTCCAGCCACTGCCGAATCAACGGCCAAGTCAGCGGCGGCGCCAAGGTTTACGATCAACGGTCCGTTGGTCTCCACCGTCAATGATTGCCCGTTCTGCGTAAAGAGCCAAGGCGGCGTGGCGCCACTAGAAAAGCGTCCGCGCAGACAAACATGCTCGCGTAGATCGTTCGGATGATCCGGCCTGCCGTGTTGCGCGATATAGCCTGGCGAAGCTGCCAGTGCCATGCGTTGGTACCGTGGACCAATAGGAACCGCCACCATGTCCTGATCCATGCTCTCTTCATATCGGATGCCGGCGTCACAGCCTGATTGCAGCAAGTCCACGAAGCGATCTTCCACGATCACCTCCAGACAGATTTCGGGGTACTCGGCCAGGAATTTCGGCACTATGCGCGGCAAAACTAATTTAGAGGCCGCCAGTGGGACATTCAGCCGCAAGCGCCCGGCGGGACGGTCACGAAAGCCATTGACTACGTCCAGCGCTGATTCGACGGCGTCCAGCGCAGGCGTGAGTTGTTCCAGCAAGCGCTGGCCGGCGTCGGTGGTTGCAACGCTGCGTGTTGTGCGATTGAGAAGCCGCACGCCGAGGCGCGACTCCAGTCGGCGCACCGCTTCGCTCAGTTGCGAGGCACTGGTACCGGTGATACGAGCGGCGCCGCGAAAGCCCACATGGGTGGCTACGGCCACGAAGGCGCCAATGTCTTGCAAATCAGCCATCGCCATTAGATTGTCCGGAATTTCGCACAAGCTGTCCTATTGTGCGGGATTGTCGCACAGCGAGCCGTCTCCTAGACTGTAGTCAACTTACCCCTGTGCGCAACTACGGAGAAAAACATGAACCAAGCTAAACAGGCCGGCAGCTACATGCTCGGAGATCTCGACGTCACCCGCATGGGTTATGGCGCCATGCAGCTGGCCGGCCGACATGCATTTGGTCCTCCTAAGGATCGGCAACAGGCCATCGCCGTGTTGCGTTCAGCGTTGGAGATGGGCGTCAACCACATCGACACCAGCGATTTCTACGGTCCGCACATCACCAACCAGATCATTCGCGAGGCTCTGCATCCTTATCGTGACGACTTGGTTATCGTTACCAAGATTGGCGCACGTCGAGGTGACGACGGCTCGTGGCAGAAGGCGATGTCTCCCACCGAACTGGAATCGGCGGTCTACGACAATTTGCGCAACTTGGGCCTGGAAGTGCTGGATGTGGTGAACCTACGCCTGATGTTCAACGTGATGGGCCCGGCGGAGGGCGATCTGGAAGAACCTCTGACAGCACTCGCGGAGTTAAAGCGCAAGGGCATAGTTCGGCATATTGGCCTGAGCAACGCAACGGCCAAACAGATCGCTCAGGCACGCACGATTACTGATATCGTCTGCGTGCAAAACCAGTACAACCTTGCGCACCGAGGCGACGACCCGCTGGTTGAGCAACTGTCGAAAGCAGGTATTGCCTACGTGCCGTTCTTTCCACTGGGTGGGTTTTCGCCACTCCAGTCGGCAACGCTTGAGCAGGTAGCTGCCGACTGTGGGGCGACACCGATGCAAACGGCACTGGCTTGGTTACTGCAACGCTCTCCCAATATTCTTTTGATTCCGGGAACCTCTTCGGTTGGCCATCTCCAGCAGAACATAGCTGCCGCCGCATTGAATTTATCGCCCGAAGCAGTAGCCGCACTTGACAGTATCGGTGCGTCGGCCAGTTGAACAGTTGATGACGTTGCGCGCAACGCTCCCAACCGTTGCGCGATGCCTATAGCAGCGCAGGGCATCTCCGGGCGATATGGTTGCCGTCCTATTCCACGCGGTTGAGAAATACTTGGGCGCTTTTGCGATCGTACCGTCGGCCATTTCGACAACGACATTGACATTTCAGGCCGACCGCGACGACCTCCCACCATCAGATAGTCCCACCAGCGTAAAGCCTGCCATCGCGAGGATCACAAGCCACTGCAAGGTAGCATCCCAGTGATAAAGACCCTGAACCTGTGGATAGAGCATGCGCGCGCAGACATCGCTCAGGATTAAAAAGAGAGCGTGGCAGACGGAAGATCAACTCGGCATGCCGTTTCGATTTTGCGTGCGATTCTCTGCGATCTGGACCGCACTGTCGAGTGACCGAAATTGGCATCAGCCAACGCTCGAGTGCCACATAGAATGCAATAACGTAGAGGGTAGAGAGACGTCACGAAGAACGCCGTTGAAAGGCGGCAAGCCGAAATTTTCGGAGTGGGTGAAGCTTGGATAGCAGGGGGTGCGGATGAAGAGCAAATCCGATTGCTTGAGCGCACGGTGAGCGCTCAATTGCCGCCGAGCTATCGAAGATTTCTCTCCGAGATTGGGGCAGCGGATCTGCGCGGGGCATTTGTGGCAGGCATCATTGAGCACGATGCTCTCGACCTTTCGGGCGGTTCCGCGTATTGAGAGAAAGTAAGCGCTCGAAACGAATTCATCCTCCCCGCTCCGCTCCTCTTGATTCAAACAGGATGACGATGCTCCTCATTGCATTGATCTTTCTTCCGTGAACTCTACGGGCGAAATGACCGTTTTAAACTGACTTCGGATGTAAGCCAATCGGAGCTGATCGTTCCCAACCGCTCACATGACGTTGCAACATGGCTGTCAGCGACGTGGCTGTTAGGTTGGTAAAGCTGGAAGTTTGGCGCATCCCGGGCTAAAAAAACGACCTTGCTAATCGCTCCAGAATCTACGATCTTAGATGTGGGAAAGGTAAGCCGCCTCCGTCAACGTTGCCGAAGGCGGGGGACGTTTTTCATCCGAAAAGGACGAGGCGCTCAGCGGATTCATCCCGCACAGCATTTGATC
>NZ_JAELTP010001087.1 GCF_016428915.1 Pandoraea sp. ASV26 | reverse complement strand
CCCCCCCCCCCCCCCCCCCCCCCCCCCCCCCCCCCCCCCCCCCCCCCCCCCCCCCCCCCCCCCCCCCCCCCCCCCCCCCCCCCCCCCCCCCCCCCCCCCCCCCCCCCCCCCCCCCCCCCCCCCACACGGTTCGTCGGCAGCGTCAGATGTGTATAAGAGACAGGGCCAATGCAGAGCCGACCGCGCAGATCAAGAGCATGGTCGAGGCGGGCAGCTACACGTGGGACATGGCCAAGATCAGCCAGCCCGCGATTTTGCTGCTGACCTCGGGCGGCAAGGAATATCTGGAG
>NZ_JAELTP010001086.1 GCF_016428915.1 Pandoraea sp. ASV26 | reverse complement strand
CCCCCCCCCCCCCCCCCCCCCCCCCCCCCCCCCCCCCCCCCCCCCCCCCCCCCCCCCCCCCCCCCCCCCCCCCCCCCCCCCCCCCCCCCCCCCCCCCCCCCCCCCCCCCCCCCCCCCCCCCCCCCACGGTTCGTCGGCAGCGTCAGATGTGTATAAGAGACAGCAGCATGGGCACCACCGTGAGCGAGACGATGGCCGAGATCACGATCGTGACGGCGAGCGTTACGGCGAACTCGCCGAACAGCCGTCCGATCACGCCGCCCATGAAGAGCAGCGGGATCAGCACGGCG
>NZ_JAELTP010001085.1 GCF_016428915.1 Pandoraea sp. ASV26 | reverse complement strand
TCGAATTGCCGGGCAAAGTGCACGATCTCGTCGGCGGTGAACGTGTATTCGCCCAGATCGAAGGTGTCACCTACTGCAAAGTCTTCGAAGTAATACTCGAACGTTGCCATCGCGAACTCCTCCGTGCCTGTCTCTTATACACATCTGACGCTGCCGACGAACCGTGGGGTGGGGGGGGGGGGGGGGGGGGGGGGGGGGGGGGGGGGGGGGGGGGGGGGGGGGGGGGGGGGGGGGGGGGGGGGGGGGGGGGGGGGGGGGGGGGGGGGGGGGGGGGGGGGGGGGGGGGGGGG
>NZ_JAELTP010001084.1 GCF_016428915.1 Pandoraea sp. ASV26 | reverse complement strand
GTGCCGTCGCTACTATCAGGAAGACGACGCCTCGGTGCTGCCGCGCAACATCGCCACCAAGGCAGCCTTCGAGAACGCCATGACACTCGACGTCGCCATGGGCGGCTCGACCAACACCGTTCTGCACCTGTCTCTTATACACATCTCCGAGCCCACGAGACGAGATTGTGTATCGCGTATGCCGTCTTCTGCTTGAAAAGGGGGGGGGGGGGGGGGGGGGGGGGGGGGGGGGGGGGGGGGGGGGGGGGGGGGGGGGGGGGGGGGGGGGGGGGGGGGGGGGGGGGGGGGGGG
>NZ_JAELTP010001083.1 GCF_016428915.1 Pandoraea sp. ASV26 | reverse complement strand
CCCCCCCCCCCCCCCCCCCCCCCCCCCCCCCCCCCCCCCCCCCCCCCCCCCCCCCCCCCCCCCCCCCCCCCCCCCCCCCCCCCCCCCCCCCCCTTTTCAAGCAGAAGACGGCATACGCGATACACAAGATCGTCTCGTGGGCTCGGAGATGTGTATAAGAGACAGGCCTTGGACTGCGCGACGCCCTGCAAATGGCCGTGCCGTCGCTCGATCCTGCCCACTATCCGCGTCTGTCCGAGCGCTATCGTTTCCACTATCTGATAGGTGACAAGGAGACGGTACTGTTTCCCG
>NZ_JAELTP010000127.1 GCF_016428915.1 Pandoraea sp. ASV26 | reverse complement strand
TCAGGCGTTGGGCGCCCGGACGCGACGCGTACTCAAGCAGATCGGCGGGTGCAAACGCGCATTCGAAAGGCGCGAAGATGTTTGGAAGCGCGCGGCATGGTCTATCACGCATGACGCTGCCTGAGCATGCCTACGCTGGCAGCAATGCGTCGAGTCTCGTCTGTAAATCGACCGACCGGAACGATCCGACGGCGGCTTCGAGCAAAGGCGGACGCGGCTGCCTCTCACGCAGAATCAGACCAATCTCACGGTGCAACGCGGGCTGCAAGGGCACCGCATGCAATTCGTCGCGCATCTCCGCGAGACACAGCACGCTGTGCGGCACGATGCTGAAGAGCCCCGCACACCGCACATGCGCATACAGCGCCATGAGGGAATCCGTCTCCACACGCGGCGACGCCGACGTGCCCGCCCGCGCCAGCGCCGCATCGATACCCTGACGGCATTGCATGTTGCTCGTGAGCAGACACAGCGGCAGCTTGGCCGCCTCATGCCACGAGAACGACGTGCGGCCGGCCAATGCGGTTTCATCGCGTGCGATCAGCACGTATCGTTCCCGAAACAGGGGGATGGTTTCGAATTCCCGCAGACGGGAATCGTCGAGATAGCTCAATCCGACGTCCAGATCGAGTTCGGAGAGTTGACGCAGCGCCTGTGTCGCGGAGAGCGTGTAGAGCTCGTGACGCATGCCAGGGAAGGCGCGCAGGCAAGCGTCGGTGAGCAGCGGCACCAGTGGCAGTGCCGTAGGAATGGCGCCGATGCGCAGACAACCGGCGACTTCGCGGCGGCTCGCGCTCGCCTCCTGCCGCAAGCCCTCGCAATCGGCCAGCACCTGACGCGCCCACGCGAGCACGCGCTCGCCTTCCGGGGTGAAGCCTTCGAAGCGGCGTCCGCGTCGCACGATCGGCAGGCCGAACTCTTCCTCGATACTGCGGATCGCACCGGACAGCGTCGGCTGCGACACGTTGCACAGTTCCGCCGCGCGACGAAAGTGCTGCGCCTGCGAAAGCGCCACGAGATAACTCAACTGCCGAATGAACATGGCCTGCGTCCTCCCCGGTGTCGCGGCAGACGCCTCCGCCCCCGCTATATCGTGATGAATATAGCGCAAGCCATGACCGGCAGTCATGAGAATGCTGCATAACTGTTATGGCAACGCCGCCCGGCAGACACCGGGCCGCTGCGCTCACCGATGGCCGCCCAGCGCCTTATTGCGCCTCGGCAGGCGAGGCGGGATGGGTCGTCGCGGGCGGCGCGAAGACGGGCGTCACCGGCTGGGCAGACGACGCGCCGCTTCCGCTTCCCGATGAGGCCGGAGGCAGCGCCCCATTCGGCGAAGCCCCCCCCGGCCCGTTCCACTCGCCCGGCACGCCCGGAATCGTGGTGCTGCGCGGTGCGCTCGCGGGCAGCGCGGACTCCGGCTGCGCCAGCACGGCGGATGCCACCGGCACGGGCAACGGCCCGCCGTCGCTCGCCGCCTCGGGCGTCGAGACCGGCGGTGTCGGTGCCGGCGCTGCCGGGCGCTTCACCGGCGGCTTCGGCTTGGCTTCCGGCTCAGCCTTCTTCGTGAAGAGCCCCATCACCCAATCCGAAGCGCGCGTCCACCAGTCGCTGTACCAATGACGGTTGTCGGGCGCTTCGAACTTCGCGTTCGCGTCGATCACCTTCGCACGTAGCGCCCGCGAGACCACATCGCCGACGATCGGCAACGCGCTATGCGCGCCCTGCCCCCAGTAGTCGCTACGCAGCGTGATGCGACTGTCGTTGAAGCCGACCCATGCCCCCGCCACCAACTGCGGTTGCATGAGGATGAACCAGCCGTCGGCGTTGTCCTGTGTCGTACCCGTCTTGCCCGCCACGTCGGCGCGAATACCGAAGCGTGTCCGGATCGCGTTGCCGGTGCCGCGATTGATGACGCCGCGCAGCGTGTCGAGCAGCGTGTAGTCGTCGTCCACCGAGAGCGCCCGCTCGGGACGCGCCGGTGAGAACGTCGCCAACACATCGCCCTCGCTGTTCGTGATCTCGGTGACCATCGTCGGTTCGCGGTACTCGCCGCCGTCCGCGATGGTGCCGTAGGCGGCCACCATCTCCTTGAGGGACACGGGGCTCGTGCCCAGCGCCAGCGACGGCACCGGATCGAGCTTGCTCTCGCGCACGCCCATCGCCCGCGCCAGTCCGACGACACGCGACGGCCCGACGTCCTGCATCAGTTGCGCCGTGACGGTATTGCGCGACTGTGCCAGCGCGTCTCGCAGCGTCATGGGCTTGTTGGTCGGCGGCGTGTCGTCGCTCGGTCGCCAGATCTCACCGCCAGCGAGCGGGATCTCGACGGCCTGATCGACGATCGTGTCGTCCGGCGTTCGGCCCTTGGCGAAGGCCGCGCCGTAGACGAACGGCTTGAACGTCGAGCCCGGCTGACGACGCGCCTGCTGCACGTGATCGAACGGATCGGTGGTGAAGTCGCGGCTGCCGACCCATGCGCGAATTTCGCCCGTGCGCGGATCGATCGCCAGGAAACCGGCCTGCACACGGGTTTTCGTCGTGCGCAGATTCTGCATGAACGTCTTGTCGGCCAGCAGACGTTTCATCGCGGCCTCGGGGGCCTCGCCCCCTGCCACCGCATTGCGATACTCCGCCGACTCGCGCACGAACGCCTGCACGAGTCCTGTGCTGTCACGCCAGCCACCGCGTGCGGACCAGTTCGCGTCGGCAATGCCTTGCAACTGATTGGCCTGACGCGTCAGCGCCTGCGTCGCCATCGTCTGCAACCGCGAGTCGATCGTGGTGTGCACGACAAGACCGTCGGAATAGAGGTTGTAGTCGTTCCGGTCGGCCCAGCCGATCAGCCACTTGCGCAGTTGTTGTGCGAAGTGCGGCGCCGGCCCCGGCTCCTCGGTCTGTCGCTCGAAGTTCACACGCAATGGACGCTTTTGCAACGCCGCGAGCTTCGACGCGTCCAGATCCCCGAACTTGACCATCTGCGCGAGCACGGTATTACGCCGCTGCAAGGCACGCTCGGGGTTGATGACGGGGTTGTAATAGCTGTTGCCCTTGAGCATGCCGACCAGCGTGGCGGCCTCGACCACGTCGAGCTGATCGGCCGACTTGTCGAAGTACGTGCGCGCGGCCATTTCGATGCCGTATGCGTTGTACAGGAACGGCACGGTGTTCAGATACGTCTCGAGAATCTCGGGCTTCGTGTAAAGCGCTTCGATCTTGAGTGCGGTGATCGCTTCCTTGAGCTTGCGCGTGAGCGTGGGCGCGCGACCGATGCCATCGGGATACAGATTGCGGGCGAGCTGCTGCGTGATGGTCGAGCCGCCCTGCCGGTTGCCCGAAAACGTGTGCAGCGCCGCCGACGCCGTACGCTTGAAGTCGATGCCGTGGTGCTCGTAAAAGCGATGGTCTTCCGTTGCCACCAGCGCCTTGACGACGTTGGGCGACACATCCTTGAGCGCCACCCATTCGCGGTTTGACGGCCGGAATTCGGCGAGCAACTTGCCGTCCGCCGACAACACCTGTGCCGGTTGATCGACCTTCGCGCGCCGAATGTCACGAATGCTCGGCGTGAACGGGATCAGGATGAGCGTGTAGGCGATGAACAGGCACGGCACCGCCGCGATGGCGATGAGCACGCCGCGACGGGTCGGATGGCGCAGGTGGTACCAGGCGCGGGCCGCATACGGCTGCAAGGGTTGCAGAAGACGGAGACCATGCCGCCCCGCCTGGGCGGCAGCATGCAACAGCGACGAAATCAGGCGCTTCACGATGGGGGAACGCGTGGCAAAGTCCGCATCCTACCAAAACCGGCAGGGCGACCCTGCAAGCGCGGGGCATGATCCGCACCGGCTCGAACGTTCCCTCCGACAAAAGGTATGTGCGCAACGCAGGGGCGACTTCGTGCCGCATCGCGTGGTGTTGCGCACTGCGCGCGACAGTTTGTCGCACAACGCGCTCGGATTTTCCGGCGATTGATGCGCATCAAGTTCGCCGCAGGAACCTGCTTCTACCATCGGTCGTGCTCACTCACGACTTTGGAAATCATCATGAAGCACGCTCTCGGCACCTCGGCCATCGCAGCCGCGCTCGTAACCGGTGCCGCCTTCTTCAGCACATCCGCCTTGGCACAAGCCAACCCGCAAGCCACATCACAAGCCACACCAGCCGCACAAGCCGAAAATAACGCCGCTCCCGCCGCTGAGAAGACGTTCGGCTTCATCAAGGACAGCTCACAAGGCATCTATGCCGGCGACATCCTCGCGCGCGCGCGCGCCATTGGCATCCTGCCGGACTCGCATGCAAGCGGCAGCGTACTGCCGACGCTGGGCGTGACCGTGAACAACGCGATCGTGCCGGAACTCGACTTCACGTACATGATTCTCGACAACGTTGGCGTCGAACTCATTCTGGGCATGTCGCGTCATCAACTCACGTCGAACCTCGGCCATCTGGGCGGTGTGAACGTGCTGCCGCCAACGCTGCTGCTGCAATACCACTTCAATCACGCGGGCAAGGTGCGTCCGTATGTCGGCGCAGGCATCAACTACACGCGCTTCTGGAACAGCAACCTGAACGCAGGCGGCACGCCGATCTCGATCAAGAACCACAGCGTCGGCCCGGCATTGCAAGCCGGCGTGGACATTCAGATGACCAAGAACCTGTTCTTCAACATCGACATCAAGAAGATCTGGATGAAGACGGATACCTCGCTCGCCGGCACCGACCTCGGCACGCTGCACATCGATCCGCTGATCGTCGGCGTGGGTGTGGGCATGAAGTTCTGATTGAAGTGCTGATATCCGGTGTGGAGCGCCACATGCCTGGGGGGCTGTGGCGCTCCTTTTTTTCACCCAAACGCCCAATGCGGCAAATTGTCGCGCATTCCCTACATGAGAACGCAAAGCATTTACGGCGTTGAACGACAACACCTACAATGCGTGGTTCCGTGATTTCTTCCCATTTCACATTTCGTTACCTGGCCCAGGCATGCGCAAGCTCCGTCAGCATCGCGTCGCAATCGGGATCGCCTTGCTGGCGATCCTGCTGGCAGCGCTCATGCCGGCGATTGCGCAATGGCGCGCAGCGACCCAGCAAGACCCGTTCGCGGTCTACTGCACGGTGCAAGGCACGCAAGCCGCCCTTGGCACGAACGCCACGCCGCGAGCCGACGCACAGCGTGAAGCCGCGCACGACGGACACACCGGTCACGACGACGCACAAGCGCCCCCGGCGCAGCCGCAGGCCACGGGTCTGCACGGCAGTCACGGCGGTGCAGACCACTCGCTCGCCTCGACCGACCACTGGGAGAAGTGCGGCTACTGCGCGCTTTGGGCCCATCAGCCGCTCGTCACCACCGATTTTCTCTCCCTGCCGCCCGCCGCGCAGACTGGCATCGCCACCGCCCCGCGTGTGCTGGTGCCGTATTACCCCCGCGCCCGTTTCTCTGCCGCCCTTGCGCGCGCCCCGCCCGCTCCCGCCGTCTGATTCCTCTGAATTCCGGTCGATACCGGAAGGCCTTGCCGAACGCATCGAGCTTCGTTAGCTCGTCTTGTCGTTATCTGCACTCGCCGTGAACACGACGTTCACGCGGCCCGTTTGATCCGTATCGTCAGCGCCGCCCGTTCTGCGGGACGCCACGCTGTCGCACGCGTCATTCGTGCCGCGCAATGCAACGTCGAGCCGTCACCGCGACGCGCGGGTCGCTGCCATTCGCGCCTGTGGCGGGAATACGCGGCACACGTTCGGCACCACACGATCATCAGGCGGCCGCCATGCGGTCGCGAGAGAGACCCTCATGTCACGTCCCATGACACAGAAGCCGTTGCAAACGGCCATTGCGCTTGCCCTCGCTTCGCTGGGCAGCGCCGCACACGCACTCACTAACGACCCCGTAACAACCGGCCTGAGCGTTGCGGTCGACGCGACCCACGCGGCAACACACACCGGGAATCACCCGGACGCCGGCGCTGCCTCGCCGGCACTGGCCGCACAGTCCGGGCCGCTTGCCCCTGCGTTGACGCTGGCGCAGACGACCGTCCCCTCGGCCCCCTCGGCAGCAGACGCGTCGGGCACACCCGCGGCGACGCTGCCGCTCACGACCGTGACCGCCCCGGCGGAATCGCTCACGTCACCGAGCGTGGCGGAGCAAAAAGCCAACCTGTTCCAGACGGCGGGCTCCGTCGGCTTCGTCGACGCCGATTCGTACCAGAACACTTACGCCTTCAACCTGCGCGACATCCTCAAGGACAGCCCCGGTGTCTACGTACAGAACCGGTACGGGCAGGAACTGCGCGTGTCGATTCGCGGCTCGGGCATTGCGCGCGGCTATCACGTGCGCGGGCTCGAGATCCTTCAGGACGGCATTCCGACCAACTCGGCCGATGGCAGCGGCGACTACTACCAGATCGACCCGATGGGTTTGCGCTCGACCGAGATCTACAAAGGCGGTAACGGCCTCACGTATGGCTCGACCACGCTCGGCGGCGCGCTGAATTTCGTGACGCCTACGGCCTACACGGCAGACGCTCCCAACCAGTTCCGCCTCGAAGGCGGCAGCTTCGGCACGGTTCGCGCCAGCGGCCAGATGTCGCGCATCTTCGGCCCGGTGGATGCACTCGCGACGGTGACCCTCAACCGCTCCGACGGCTATCGCGATCACGACAAGGGCAACTACGCCCAGATCAACGCCAACATCGGCTACAAGTTCTCGCCGAACGTGGAAACCCGCTTCTTCTTCGGCGCCTACATCGTCGACCAGAAGCTGCCGGGCACGCTTTCGCTGTTCGACGCGCTCAACAATCCGACGAAAGCCGCCGCCTCTTCCGTCTCGGGCGACCAGGCGCGCAACACGCGCACCGAGCGACTGGGCAACCTCACGACCATTCGCTTCGCCACCGGCCAGCTCGACATCGCGTCGTGGGTCATTCACAAGAGCCTGTACCACCCGATCTTTCAGGTCATCGATCAGGACGGCTGGACCTACGGTGTGGCACCCCGCTACACGGCCAACCTGACGCTCGCCGGCATGCGTAACGACCTCATCGTCGGGGCACGCTTCTTTGGCGGAAATACGCAGGCCAATCAATACATCAACGTGAACGGCAATCGTGGCGCGCAAACGCTCGACTCACGTCAGAGCGCCTACAACTACGAGGCGTACTTCGAGAACCGCCTGTTCTTCCTGCCCACGGTCGGCCTGATGGTCGGCGCGAAGGCCTACCGCGACGTTCGCCAGTACATCGACTACGGCGGTCTGGCGGGCGACCCCAACTATCGTTCGACGAGCGCCGCTTACTCGGGTGTCAATCCGAAGATCGGTCTGCTGTGGGAGCCGCGCAAGGATGTGCAGGCCTTCATCGACGTGACGCGCAGCGCCGACGTGCCCGACTTCACCGATCTGTCGCAGACGTTCGGTGCGACCTCCCGCTTCGTTCCGCTGGCCTCGCAACACGCCTGGACGATTGAAGCCGGTACACGCGGCAAGCTCGACCGCGTGGCGTGGGACGTGACGGCGTATCGCTCGCTGGTGCGCGATCAGTTGCTCCAGTACACGACGTCGCCTGACATCCCCGCCTCGACCTTCAACGCGAACAAGACCGTATTGCAAGGTCTGGAAGTCGGCGCCGCCGTCGATCTGTTCAAGAACGTGGTGGCGACCGGCGATCGAATTACGCTCTCGCAGATCTGGAACTACAGCGACTTCCGCTTCCGCGACGACCCCCAATACGGCAACAACCGCATCGCCGGGGTGCCGACCCATGTGCTGCGCACCACGCTCGGCTACGCGTTGTCGAACCGCTTCCAGCTCTCGGCATCGCTCGACTGGGTGCCGACCGGTGAGTGGGTCGACTACGCCAACACGATGCGCGTACCCGGTTACACCCTGCTTGGCGTGCAGGCGTCGTATCTGATACAGCGCGGCGTCACGTTCTACGTGGATGCCCGCAACCTCACCGACAAGCGCTACGTCACGGACTTCAGCACGGTGACCGATGCCCGCACGGCCAACACCGCCGTGTTCTACCCGGGCGACGGCCGGAGCGTGTTCGCAGGCGTACGCTTCGCGTTCTGAGCCCCATCCGTCTGGCTTAGCTTGGCTTACCCGGCGTGCGCGACGCGTAAAAAGCGTCGCGCACTGCCCGGCAGCGAGGGGTCCGGCGACCCTCGTTCAGAGCATGCGGCGCAGCGTATCGTCGCGCCGGAAGTAGTGATGCCACAACGCTGCCAGCGCATGCAGGCCGATCACCCAATAGAACGCGCTACCCAGCGTCTCGTGAATCTCCTTGATCGACCGGCGCATTTCAACGTCCTTGCCGATCAATTGCGGCAGCGCAATATCCAGCCCTGGAATCGTGAGCGCATGCCCCCCGGCATTGAGCGTGAGATACCCCAGCACCGGCTGCGCAAACAAAAACAGATAGAGCAGCAGATGCACGGCGGATGACAATGCCCGCAACAGCCAGCCCTGATCGGGAAGCGCCCCCGGCGCGCCCTTGATCAATCGCCAGAGCAACCGCGGCACCGCCAGCACCAGCACCGCAACCCCGGCCCACTCGTGAATCGTCATGGACAACGCACGCGGCGCACTGCCTCTGGGCAGATACCCCTTCGTGATCACCGCCGCGTAGGCGATCACGATCAGCAATGCAATCGCCCAGTGAAAGAAGATCGCGGGCGGCGCGTAGCGCCCGCTCGATGAGAGCGGCGAGCCGGGCGAACGGAACTTGATCGCGTTATCCATCTCGGGGATTCCTTGTCTGTTGGGGGGTGGCCCCCATTATGGCGTCCGCCCTGTTACGCGAAAAGGTCGAAAAACGTCACAGTTGTTACTTGAAATTTCCTCCCGGCATTCGGATTCCTCCTCCCCATAGACCGCCCCACTATGCCGACAATACCTCTTGAGCGCGCACCGTTGCCATATGCGCGCCTTCCAGATGAACCTCCTTGGCCGACCGTTGCGTGGTCGGCCTTTAAGCCCCGCTCGCGGGGCTTTTTTTTCACTCGCGCCAGAACGAATCCTTCCTCCTCCCTGTCTCCACAGGCCCGATGCACACAGCCGGAGCCATCACCGAGCCGTCTCGCTGCGGAGCAACATTTGCCGTGTGCATCGGTGAAATCAGCTTATCCCGGCAATGCAGCGAAAAGTTTGTGAACTATCCGAGAGAATCGGTGTACGAATGCAATAGCGGGCACGTCCGAGCCTTGCTTCGGACGAATCCGATCCAAAAGATAGGACGACACCGCGAAGTGTTGCGTGCAGCCCTCACGGCGCTGGTCATTTCTCGGTTGCCAGGCCGATAATGGTCACCAAAATCTTGGAGGACAGACGATGCGAGACATCTCATTTCCCGGAGGCGAAACCGTTCCCGTGCTCGGGCAGGGCACGTGGATGATGGGTGAGAGACCCGAGCGGCGGCGCGAGGAAATCGACGCGTTGCGACTCGGTGTCTCGCTGGGTATGGCACTGGTCGATACGGCGGAAATGTATGGCGAGGGGGCAACCGAGCGCCTTGTGGGCGAAGCGCTCGACGGGCTGCGCGATGAAGTATTTCTCGTGAGCAAGGTGTACCCGCACAACGCCTCGCGGCGCGGTGTCATTGCCGCTTGCGAGCGCAGTCTGGAGCGCCTGCGCACCGATCGTCTCGATCTTTATCTGCTGCACTGGCGCGGCGACGTGCCGCTCGAAGAAACGATTGCGGGTTTCGAGACCTTGCGCCAGGCAGGCAAGATCCGCCATTGGGGCGTGAGCAACTTCGATGTGGACGACATGGAGGCGTTGTTCGACGCCCCCGGTGGCAACGCTTGTGCCACCAATCAGGTGCTGTACAACCTTGCGCGACGCGGCCCGGACTACGACCTTACGCCGTGGCTTGCCGAACGTGGCATGCCGATGATGGCGTATTCGCCGATCGAACAGGGGCGACTGGAAACCAGGGGCGTACTGAGCGAAATTGCACGCGCACACCACGTCGAGCCCTTGCAGATTGCGCTGGCGTGGGTGCTGCACCGGCCGGGCGTGATCGCGATTCCCAAGGCAAGCTCGGCAGCGCACGTGCGTGCCAACCGCGCCGCGCATGACATCGATCTGAGCACCGAGGAACTCGCGCTGCTCGATCACCATTTCGAGGCGCCGTCGCGCAAACGTCCACTGGAGATGCTCTGAAGGTGCCCGGGAATATTGAAGGCACTCGGACCGACGCATCCAAGGAAGTACACTAGGCGTTTTCGTGTTTTCGCAGGACGGCTTCATGAACGATTCACGTCCCGTCGTCGTTATCGGGGGCGGTTTGGTCGGCGTGTGTACCGCCGCGTATCTTCAACGCGCCGGGCGCTCGGTCGTCGTCGTCGACCGGCAATCGGCACGTCAGGCGGCATCGCTCGGCAATGCGGGCTGTATCAACGGCTCGTCGGTCGTCCCGACCGCGATGCCCGGCGTGCTATGGCAGGTGCCCGGATGGTTGATGCAACCGGATGGTCCGCTGGTGCTGCGGTGGCGTTATCTGCCACGCATGGTGCCGTGGCTCATGCGCTTCGTCGCGGCCAGCCAGCCCGCTCGCGTCGCTGCTCAGGCGCGGGCCTTGCGCGCATTGCTCGGCCCTGCGCTCGACGCCTATCAGCCGCTGCTCGACGATGCGGGTGCGAACGATCTGGTCACGCGACGTGGGTATCTCATCGCTTATTCCAGCCAGAGCGGCATGGCGGGGGACGAAGGCGGGATGGCGCTGCGCCGCGACAACGGCGTGCAGATCGAGACGCTCGACGCGACCGCGCTACGTGACTTCGAGCCCACGCTGTCGCATGAGTTTGTCGGCGCGCGGTACATCAGCGAGACGGGCCACACGCTCGATCCGGGCGCCCTCTTGGCGCGTCTGACGGCGCAGGTGATAGCGCGCGGCGGCCGTGTCGTCGATGCTGCGGCCACGGCCATCGAGACCAACGGCGCGCAGGCCGTGGCCGTGCACACGGACAAAGGCCGTGAAGCCGCAAGCGCTGTGGTCATCGCGGCGGGTGCGTGGTCCGCACCGTTCGTGCGCCAGTTGGGGGACAGCATCGTCTTCGACACCGAGCGCGGCTATCACGTGGAAATTCCAACGCCCCACGAAATGCCCTCGCGCCCCGTGATGTGGGCCGAAGGCAAGCTGTTCGCCACACCGATGAACGGCCGGCTTCGTGGCGCGGGTACGGTCGAGCTGGCAGGTCTGGAAGCGCCGCCGAACTGGCGACGTGCCGATCTGCTGTTGGGCCAGTTGCACAAGATGTTTCCGGGCGCCGTGCAAGGCCCGAAGTCGACGCAATCGGTCGACGGTGCGCGCTGGCAGGGCTTCAGGCCCAGCACACCCGATTCACTGCCGGTGCTGGGCGCCGCATCGAAAGTGCCGAACGCGTTTTATGCGTTCGGCCACGGTCACGTCGGCTTGACCGCGGCGGCCTCGACAGGACGCACGATTGCCGCGCTGGTCGCCGGCGAACGGCCTGCCATCGACCTCTCACCGTTCTCTATCGGACGCTTTCGCTGACGAGCAGGGGTAAGGCGGGAGGCGGGAGGCGGGAGACGGAAAGCGGGAGACCGGAGACGCACGCATCGAATGTGCTGCTCCCCCGCTCATCCCCCTCACCTGCCCTCCCCCGCGACACATCCCACACGCCCCGAGTCGTTACGACTTGCAGACGGACGCGACGATGTCGCACGAGCGCAGTCGCAACGCCGGATCGTAGACGTCGGTCACGAGCATCAGCTCATCGGCTTGCGTGCGCTCGACCAGATCCGACAGACCGGCCTTCACCCGCTCCGGGCCACCGACGACGGACACGCCGAGGAACGCTTCCACCGAATGCTGTTCGGCCGGATCCCAACGCGCGTCCATATCGTTCACGGGCGGTTGCAGCTTCAGGCTTTGCCCGCGCATGAGCGCCAGAATCTTCTGCTGGGCCGACGTCGCGAGGAATGCCGCTTCCTCATCGGTCGGCGCCGCCACGACAGGCACGCCCACCATCACGTAGGGCTTGTCCAATACCGCCGACGGACGGAAGAGTTCGCGGTACAGGCGAAGCGCGTCGAACAGGAATCGCGGGGCGAAGTGGGACGCAAAGGCGTACGGCAGCCCCAGGTGCGCCGCGAGTTGCGCCGAAAAC
>NZ_JAELTP010001082.1 GCF_016428915.1 Pandoraea sp. ASV26 | reverse complement strand
CCCCCCCCCCCCCCCCCCCCCCCCCCCCCCCCCCCCCCCCCCCCCCCCCCCCCCCCCCCCCCCCCCCCCCCCCCCCCCCCCCCCCCCCCCCCCCCCCCCCCCCCCCCCCCCCCCCCCCCCCCACCACACGGTTCGTCGGCAGCGTCAGATGTGTATAAGAGACAGGCGTTGTACGGCATGCCATCGCAGGAGGACGCGCAAGCGCGCAAGATCCTCGTGATCGAACACGGCAAGGACAAGTTCGGTTTGCTCGTCGATGCCATCGAGAACATCGTCACGCTCGACGAGGCCG
>NZ_JAELTP010001081.1 GCF_016428915.1 Pandoraea sp. ASV26 | reverse complement strand
CCCCCCCCCCCCCCCCCCCCCCCCCCCCCCCCCCCCCCCCCCCCCCCCCCCCCCCCCCCCCCCCCCCCCCCCCCCCCCCCCCCCCCCCCCCCCCCCCCCCCCCCCCCCCCCCCCCCACCACCCCACCCCACGGTTCGTCGGCAGCGTCAGATGTGTATAAGAGACAGGCCCAGACCGATGCCGGTAATAAAGCGCATGACGGCAAGCTCGGTCGGGCTATGAACGAACGCCGACGCGATACTGCCCAGCGAGAACAGAATGACCGAGAGAATCAGCACGCGTTTGCGGCCAATA
>NZ_JAELTP010001080.1 GCF_016428915.1 Pandoraea sp. ASV26 | reverse complement strand
CCCCCCCCCCCCCCCCCCCCCCCCCCCCCCCCCCCCCCCCCCCCCCCCCCCCCCCCCCCCCCCCCCCCCCCCCCCCCCCCCCCCCCCCCCCCCCCCCCCCCCCCCCCCCCCCCCCCCCCCACCCACCACACGGTTCGTCGGCAGCGTCAGATGTGTATAAGAGACAGGCGTCTGGCCTCGGGCCGCGAGGTGATTGCGCGCGTGGACGGCGAGTTGGCGCATGAAGCGGGCGAGCGCGTAGGGCTGCGTCTGACGGTGCGCCATCCGGTGGCGTTCACCGCCAGTGCCACCCCG
>NZ_JAELTP010001079.1 GCF_016428915.1 Pandoraea sp. ASV26 | reverse complement strand
CCGCGACGCCGGACGCAGGCGTGTCGCAGTTCGTGGGCCGAGAGGTGACGAAGCTGGACCGTCCGGAGCTCACGAGCGCGAAGATCATCGTCTCGGGTGGCCGGGGTCTGGGCAGCGGCGAGAACTACACGAAGGTGCTCGAGCCGCTGGCGGACAAGCTGGGTGCGGCGCTGGGCGCCTCGCGCGCGGCGGTCGACGCGGGCTACGTGCCGAACGACTATCAGGTCGGTCAGACGGGCAAGATCGTGGCGCCGCAGTTGTACATCGCGGTGGGTATCTCGGGGGCGATCCAGC
>NZ_JAELTP010001078.1 GCF_016428915.1 Pandoraea sp. ASV26 | reverse complement strand
CGCAGTAATGCGTTAAGCTAACTGATACTAATTGCCCGTAAGGCTTGATCCTATAACCAGTGTGTTTTTCCTGGTGTGAGTAGCGTGTGCCCTGTATGGCGCTGATACGCTCACAACCCAAACTACACGTAGTACTACACTTCTTCTGAATTGGTTTTGTTGCACCCCGGGTGCAGCAGAACATACAAGTTATGCCTGATGACCATAGCGAGTTGGAACCACCCCTTCCCATCCCGAACAGGACCGTGAAACGACTCCACGCCGATGATAGTGCGGATACCCGTGTGAAAGTAG
>NZ_JAELTP010001077.1 GCF_016428915.1 Pandoraea sp. ASV26 | reverse complement strand
GCGTTGTGCCGCGAGTTGGTTCTTCAACTGCACGAGGCTGGGTGTGATGATGGGAACAAAGGCGGTCTCGCGCTGACGTCTGGCGATGCCCGACAATCCGCGCAGATAGCCGCGCCCGCCGCCGGTCCTGTCTCTTATACACATCTGACGCTGCCGACGAACCGTGTGGTGGGGTGGTGGGGGGGGGGGGGGGGGGGGGGGGGGGGGGGGGGGGGGGGGGGGGGGGGGGGGGGGGGGGGGGGGGGGGGGGGGGGGGGGGGGGGGGGGGGGGGGGGGGGGGGGGGGGGGGGGGGG
>NZ_JAELTP010001076.1 GCF_016428915.1 Pandoraea sp. ASV26 | reverse complement strand
CCCCCCCCCCCCCCCCCCCCCCCCCCCCCCCCCCCCCCCCCCCCCCCCCCCCCCCCCCCCCCCCCCCCCCCCCCCCCCCCCCCCCCCCCCCCCCCCCCCCCCCCCCCCCCCCCCCCCCCCACCCCACCACACGGTTCGTCGGCAGCGTCAGATGTGTATAAGAGACAGGGTCGAAGCCGCCCATCGTCGGAATGACACGACGGATCGGGCGCAGCAGCGGGTCGAGCAAATGCTGAAGAATCGGCATGGCGGCGGCACGCGGATTGACCCACGACAGCACCGCCATCAGCAGCGT
>NZ_JAELTP010001075.1 GCF_016428915.1 Pandoraea sp. ASV26 | reverse complement strand
GCGGAAGCCCGCGATGAGATTGGAGATCTGGAACTCGCCGATGGACAGTGCCGCGACCATCACCAGTCCGGCCACCAGACTGTGCGTGAGGTTCGGCACGGCAATGCTCAGGAACTGACGCAAAGGCTGTCTCTTATACACATCTGACGCTGCCGACGAACCGTGTGGTGGGGGGGTGTGGGGGGGGGGGGGGGGGGGGGGGGGGGGGGGGGGGGGGGGGGGGGGGGGGGGGGGGGGGGGGGGGGGGGGGGGGGGGGGGGGGGGGGGGGGGGGGGGGGGGGGGGGGGGGGGGGGGG
>NZ_JAELTP010001074.1 GCF_016428915.1 Pandoraea sp. ASV26 | reverse complement strand
CCCCCCCCCCCCCCCCCCCCCCCCCCCCCCCCCCCCCCCCCCCCCCCCCCCCCCCCCCCCCCCCCCCCCCCCCCCCCCCCCCCCCCCCCCCCCCCCCCCCCCCCCCCCCCCCCCCCCCCACCCCCCCACCACACGGTTCGTCGGCAGCGTCAGATGTGTATAAGAGACAGGGTCTCATCCACGTAGGCGCCGCCACAATCGCCGTACACGCCGCTGGTGCTCGCGTAGACGAGAATGCGGCGCGGCGCTCGGGGCTGGCGCGAGAAGGCGCGAAGCCCCCCCTCGGGTACAATGAC
>NZ_JAELTP010000126.1 GCF_016428915.1 Pandoraea sp. ASV26 | reverse complement strand
GACGTGAATCGAGCGCCGGACTCCTGCAACGGTGAGCGCGACGGCAAATGGCTCACCTTGACGCTCGACTGGTAGCGACGCCGCACCAGATACAGCGGACGTCCTTTCGACTCGTAGTAGATCCGCCCGACGTACTCCCCGATCACGCCGATGCCGACGAGCTGAATGCCGCCGAGGAACAGAATGCCCACGAGCAGCGAGGCATAGCCCGGCACGTCGATTCCGTGAATGAGGGTGCGCAGCACGATATAGCTGCCGTATGCGAGCGAGAGAAGGGCGAGCGAGACGCCGATATACGTCCAGCAGCGCAGCGGCACGGTGCTGAAGCTGGTAATGCCTTCGAGCGCGAAATTCCACAGCCGCCAGCCGGAGAACTTCGATTCGCCCGCAGTGCGAGCATCGCGCACGTACTCTACGATTTCCGTATGAAACCCGACCCACGCGAACAACCCTTTCATGAAGCGGCGGCGTTCGGGCAGTCGTTTGAGCGCGCTCACGACACGCCGGTCGATCAGACGGAAGTCGCCAACGTTCTCGGGCAACTTCACTTCCGAGAGATGGTTGTGCACGCGGTAATAGAGCCCCGCGGCAACACGTTTGGCGACGCTGTCGCTTGCGCGGTTGGTGCGTTTGGCGAGCACGACCTCGGCGCCATGGCGCCAGCGCTCGATCATCACGGGGATGAGGGCGGGCGGGTCTTGCAGGTCGGCGTCGATGGGAATGACGGCGTCGCCCTGCGCTTCGTCGATGCCTGCGCTCAGGGCGGCTTCCTTGCCGAAGTTACGAGTGAAGTCGATCACGCGGATGCGGGGGTCGGCCCGGCGCAGGGCGAGCAACGTGCTCAGCGTGTCGTCGGTGCTGCCGTCGTTCACGCAGACGATTTCGAAGCGCACGTCCGTCACACTATTGAGTACGGGGGCCACGGCGCGGTAAAACTTGTCGAGCGCCGGGGCTTCGTTGTGACAGGGCACGACGAGCGAGACGAGCGGCGTGCGCAGTGGCAGCGGCGAGTGGCGGGTATCGGCGGCGCGGGGCATGGGCATCACCTCGTGAACGCAGGCGCGGTGTCGGACGAACGGCCACGTGCGACGGCGGTGTCGGGGGCGTTCGCGATCTCGGGCACATCGGGCACGTGCGCGAGGCGACGACGTCGGCGCCACAGCAGCACGAGCGTTGCGAGCGTAACGAACGGCATGAACTGGAAGCCGACGTTCGGCACGCCGAGCAGGCCGAACAACGGTGTGAGCCACAGCACGACGAGCCACTCGCGCTCGCCGCGCAGCCAGCCACGTGCGATGCCGTCGCGCACATACCAGGCGATGACGAGCGAGAGAATCGTGAGGTCGTAGTCGTAGAGATACGGGCTCACGAGCGTGGTCGCGCAGATGAGCATGGCGGCGCGCAAGGCGAACGCCGTCGGACGCCGCCAGAAGTCGATCATCACCCCCACGGCGCAAAGCGCGACTACGCCATGAATGGCCGCGGCCAGCATGACGGGGGCACCCAGCATGTGCGCCATGACGAAGAACGTCGGCACGCGGGCGATCTGGGCGGTACCGTTGACGAGGCTCTCCCTTGCGAAGACCGTCGCGTGAAGGAACGTCGGATAGACATCGAGGCCGAAGACCGCAGCGGCTAGCACGGTGGTCCCGATGACCGTCGCGATACAGGCGGCCAGCGCGCGCCATTCGCGAGCGCAGAGAAAGGCGAGCGGGAACAGCACGGCGATGTGCGGCTTGATGAAGAGCAGGCCGGTGAGGATGCCTGCCCAGACCGGGCGTTTGCGCAGCAGGCACAGCGAGAAGCCCGCAATCGCGGTCGTGTAGAGCGCGATCTGTCCGGCGAGAATGACCAGCAGCACGCCGGGAAAGCCGACCGAGGGCAGGCGGGCATCTCCCCATGGGGCGGTGCGACGCAGCGCCGCGTAGTACAAGCCGAAGCCGAGGCAGGCGTAGACCGTGTAGGCGTACGTGAAGGGTAGCAGTGCGACCGGCGCGAGCAGGATCATCATGACGGGCGGATAGAGCCACGGCATGACGCCGCCCAGCTTGTCGGCCCACGGCTGCTCGGCGATCTGGGCGCGCGTCATCAGTTCGATGTTGTAGGCATCGAGCGGATGCCCTTGCAGCACGAAGTGAGACGCCCCCCAGAACGGCAGGAAGTCGAGACCGACGGGGCCGACCTTCGGCGTCGGCAGGTACGAATGCTGGTACCACCAGGCGATACCGATGGCGACGGAGAACAGCAGGCCGGCGCTGCTGTACAGCCGGATGCGGGCGCGGTCGTCGGACCAATGCCGGTGCGCGCGGGGTGTCACTTCAACGGCGGTCGACGGCTTCGATGTCATGCATGAACCTCCCCTTGGCTGCATGAAAACGGCGATGCTCGACTACGGTGACTGCATGGGGCGACGCGCGGTATCTCTGATGCTTCTGGTGTCTTGCCCTGCGAACGATTGTCGCGGGTCGAGCGCGGCAATCTCAAGCAGGGCATTCCCGATATGGCGCGCGGCGCAGCCTTGTGCGCCAGACGTGCGAGGGTGCGCGTGATTCGAACATCGAGGCGTCGCCCTTTGCGGTGCGCACGATTGCATATTAGACGAGACGGTGTCCGAAAGGATCATGGCAAGTCGCTTCGGAGCACGTCTGATCGTATTCCATGGGTCGATGTGGCAAACCGGCGTTTGAAGGAAGAATTCGAACCGCGGCATCGCGCGATGTGCCGCAGCCTGCCAGGCGTCACGCCATTCAGTGAAGATGCAGCAGGCCGATGAGTCGCCACCAGAGTGGGGTCAACGGAACGACCGTCACCAGCGCGACGAGGGCCGTCGCGACGCAGTAACGGGTGGCGTCGCGAATGCCGATGCCGGCGAGCGCCATGGCCAACACGAGCGGCGGGGCCTGATAAGGCAGGGCGATGGTGGAGATGCCGACGGCCTGCGTCAGCAAGACCACCTTCACGCCGAGCGGCGCGCCGAGGGCGAGCGCAGGCACCAGCGGTGTGTAGAGCGCAGGGGCGGCGTTCGAGGTGACGAGGAACGTCAGTGCTACCGACAGCGCGACGAGGACCAGATAGGCCGACGCGGTCGACATCTGCGCCAGATCGAGCCGGGACAACATGGGGCGTAACGCGTTGGCGAGACCGGCGTGATCGACGGCGGCCGTCAGCCCGATGATGGCGGCGACGAACCACAGCGGAGCGAGCTTGACCTGTTTGAGAAACGCGTCGGGGTTCACCAGCCGCAACGGCCCGAGGCACAGCAACGCGATGCCGAGTCCCACCCAGCCGGCGGCGATGTGATGCCACGGCTCCGTGAGCCAGAGACCGAGCATCAACGCCAGCGCGGCGAGCAGACGCCATTCGTCCGGACGCATCGACTTGTGCACGTCGTCGATCGTCGGTGTCTCGACGAGAGGCGTCAGCCGGTCGGGAAAGAGCCGCATCGCAACGATCACCAGCACCACGCCGCGCACGACGGCGAGCACCGGCACGAGCGCAATCGCGTATTCGCCGTAACCGAGTCGCAGGCCGAGTACGGTCTCGGCGGTGCCGGCCATCACAAGATTGGGCAAGTTGGCGGGAAGAATGGCCGTCGACAATTCGCAACTGGCCAGCGCGGTGGCGAGCAGGAGTCCGGTGCGGCCCGGGCGGCCTGGCGTCAGCCCGACGCGTTCGCAGAAGCTCAGCACGATCGGCGTGAGGATGGCGATGCGACCAAGGGTGGACGGCATCACGATCCCGAGAACGAACGCGATGGCGACGAAGCCGGTGAGCGCGATGCCGTAGGCGTGACCGCAATGGTCGGCCAGGCGCGACGCGACACGCTCGCCGAGTCCTGTGACGCCGAGTGCCATGCCGATGACCGCGCCGCTGAACACGAGCCAGAACGCACTCGACGTGAAGCCCGAGAACACGACGTTCGCGCCGAGCGACGTGCAGGTCGCAAGCAGGAACATCAGCATCAGCGAAACGAGAAAGTCGGGCAGCCAGCCGGTCGCCCAGTAGCTGAGGCAAAACAGGACGATGACCGCCACGGCGAGCGTGTCGCCGCGCAATCCAGCGGCGTGCAGCGCGAGTCCGGCGCACGCGCTGATCCCCGTGAGCCCTGCGTGGCGCCAGAGGCGGCCGGGCGCGAAGGTGTCGGCGGGAGGTGCCGCCGCAATGGGTGCCGGGGCAGGCGATGAGGGGCTCGCTGAGGGCATGGACGTCACCTTGTCGTTAAATAATATATAATTTTGCGTGATTATATATAGTTAACCGAGGGAAGCGGTCAATGCGTCAGGAATCGGGAACGGGAACGGCCGTAGAGCGCGCGTACGAGGCATTGCGTGAGCAGATCGGGCGTGGCGAGTTGAAGCCGGGCGAGGCTTTGCGTCAGGACCATCTGGCGGCGGCGCTCGGGGTGAGTCACGTGCCGGTGCGCGAGGCGTTGACGATGCTCGCGGCGGATGGGTTGGCGGTGAGCCGGGTCAATCGCGGCACGGTGGTGACGGCGCTGACAGAGGAGGATGCGTTGGAGCTGGCGGATTTCCGCGCGTTGCTGGAGGGACGCCTGATGGCGCTGGCGATGCCGAATCTGTCGCGTGCGGATCTTGCGCGAGCGCGGGCGGCACTCGATGCGCTGGAGGCTGCGACCGATCTCGCGGACATCGTAACGCGCAACGCGGCGTTTCACGGCATGCTCTATGCGAAGGCGGAGCGTCCGTACTTCCAGCGGGCCGTGGCGACGGCGCGACTGAACCTCGGGCGCTATCTGTTCCTCACATGGCAGAAGCCAGGCAATGCGGCGCGCTCGCACGAGGAGCACCGTGAGCTGTTGCGCTTGTGCGAAGCGGGTGACGATGCGGGTGCCGTCGCGCTGGTCCAGGCCCACAACCGGGCGACGGGCGAGCAGATCGCCCGGATCATTCGCGAAGGGTGGGCGCAGTAAGTTCCTTGTTCGATGATGTCCAACGGCGGCTGGCAGTCGGGCGTCGTCCGATAATCGGATCGCGTTTTCCGGGGAGTGCCATCCCGGACTGCCAGTCTCCACGCGGGTTCGAACTTGACGCATGAAGTTTTGCAGTCGGCACAGTTGTGAGGTGAGGCCGGCGCGTCGTCATACTCCCGATTTGCCACAGTGCCAGGCATTGAGCTGGGACTATAAAAGGACTATATTTGGTCCTACTTGGGAATCGGAATTATGGAAATGCGCTACTCGACGCAGGTCAAGCCGATCAGCTATCTGAAAGCCAATGCCGCCGAGGTATTGGCTACGCTGGCTGAGGATCGCTCACCGTTGGTGATTACGCAGAACGGCGAAGCCAAAGCGGTGCTGCAAGATGTGGCGTCGTACGAAGAAACACAAGAGACGCTGGCGCTGCTGAAGTTGCTCGCACTGGGCAGTCAGGAAGTTGCTGCAGGAAATGTCACACCGTTCGCCGACGTTGTGACTCGCCTTCGTAAGAAGAGGCAGCGTGCGGAGTGAAAGGCATCGTGGTCAAGTATGAAGTGATGTTGACCGACGGCGCACAGGGAGATCTTGAGGCGATTTATGACTACATCGCAGAGTTTGATTGCCCGCAAAAGGCCGATTATGTGTTGGACCAACTGACCGACGTGGTGTCGGGGTTAGCGCAGTGGCCTGAACGAGGAAGTTACCCTAAAGAACTCATTTCTCTCGGCATCAGGGAATTCCGGCAAGTCGCCTTCAAACCCTATCGCGTAATTTATCGAATTCTGGGCAAGCAGGTGGTCATCTTTGTGATCGCCGACGGGAGGCGCGATATGCAGACGTTGCTTGAGAATCGTCTACTTTCCCGATGATCGGGCTGTCTCTCCGGCCTTGAAAGTCAAACACCCCGGCGCGATGACCGGGGTGTTTGTTGTTCTTGGCAGACGGATGCGTCAAACGTTGAACAGGAAGTTCATCACGTCGCCGTCGTGCACGACGTATTCCTTGCCTTCGGCGCGCATCTTGCCGGCTTCCTTCGCGCCCTGTTCACCCTTGTACTGGATGTAGTCGTCGAAGGCGATGGTCTGAGCGCGGATGAAGCCGCGTTCGAAGTCGGTGTGGATCACGCCGGCGGCCTGCGGGGCGGTGTCGCCTACGTGGATCGTCCAGGCGCGCACTTCCTTCACGCCTGCCGTAAAGTACGTTTGCAGACCCAACAGCTTGAAGCCCGCGCGGATCACGCGATCCAGACCCGGCTCATCCATGCCCATGTCGGCCAGGAATTCCGCCTTGTCGGCGTCTTCCATATCCGCAATCTCCGCCTCGATGGCAGCACACACGGCCACCACCGGTGCGTTCTCGGCTTCGGCGTACTTGCGCACGGCGTCCAGATGCGGGTTGTTCTCGAAGCCGTCGTCCTTCACGTTGGCGACATACATCGTCGGCTTGGCCGTGATCAGGCAGAACGGCTTGATGAGCGCCTGCTCGTCGTCCGAGAGCTTGAGCGAGCGCACCGGGCGGGCTTCATTGAGCACCGGCACCACCTTCTCGAGCACGGCCACGAGCTTCGCGGCTTCCTTGTCGTTGCCCGACCTGGCGGCCTTCGAATAGCGTTGCAGCGCCTTTTCGACGGTGCCCAGATCAGCCAGCGCCAGTTCGGTGTTGATGACTTCGATATCCGAAATCGGGTTCACCTTGCCCGCCACGTGGATGACGTTCTCGTCCTCGAAGCAGCGCACGACGTGCGTGATGGCGTCCGTCTCGCGGATGTTGGCGAGGAACTGGTTGCCCAGCCCTTCGCCCTTCGATGCCCCTGCCACCAGACCGGCGATGTCCACGAATTCAACCGTCGCCGGCATGATGCGCTCGGGCTTGACGATCTCGGCGAGCTTGCCCAGACGCGGGTCAGGCACTTCCACCACGCCGACATTCGGCTCGATGGTGCAGAACGGGTAGTTCTCGGCAGCGATGCCAGCTTTGGTCAGTGCGTTGAAAAGGGTCGACTTGCCGACGTTGGGCAAGCCGACGATGCCGCATTTGAGGCTCATGCTAAATCCTGTCTAATCCGATATATGCGCCGTTGCATTCGCCGGTCGTTGCGTCGGTGATTGCGTCGCGGAAAGTCCGCTATTGTACCCGTTCTGCCTCCAACAACGCCCTTGACCGCAGCCCGCCTCGGCGTCTGGCTCAACTCAGTTGCTTCGCCGAGAACGTGTCGCACTTGCGCACGTCGCCGTACTGCAACCCCTGACGCAGCCAGTACACGCGCTGGGCGCTCGTGCCGTGCGTGAACGACTCGGGCACCACGCGGCCTTGCGACTGCTGCTGCAACCGGTCGTCGCCAATCGCTGCTGCGGCCCTCAACCCTTGTTCGATGTCACCCGGTTCGAGCAACTGCTGGTTCGCCTTCGCGGCATTGTTCGCCCAGACCCCGGCGAAGCAATCGGCCTGCAACTCCAGTCGCACCGACAGCGCATTGGCCTGCGCTTCGTTGGCACGACGGCGAACTTCGTCGAACTTCTCGGAAATGCCCAGCAAATTCTGGATGTGATGGCCCACTTCATGCGCGATCACATACGCCTGAGCGAAGTCGCCACCGGCGCCGAAGCGCTGCTGCAACTCGTCATAGAACGCCAGGTCGATGTAGACCTTGCTGTCGCCCGGGCAGTAGAACGGCCCCATCGCCGTTTGTCCGGTGCCGCAGGCCGTGGGCGTCGCGCCCGAGAACAGCACCAGCTTGGGCGGCACGTACTGACGGTTCAGTTGCTGGGGAAACACGGTTTCCCAGGTGCGCTCGATGTTGCCGAGCACCTTGCGGGTGAAGACGGCCTTCGGATCATTGGCGGGGGCGGCGTTCGGGGCGGACTGGGGCTGCGACTGCGTCTGCCCCTGAAGCATCTGCGAGCCCTGAATGATGACGCGCGGGTCGATCCCGAAGAAGTACGACGCGGCCAGAGCCACCACGATCGTGCCGATGCCAATCGTGGTGCGTCCGCCGAAGCCGCCGCCGCGGCGATCTTCGACGTTCTGGCTTTCGGATTCATTGTCGAGGCGCATAGGGGCTCCGTGTCAGGACTTGAGGACTTGAGAACGTAAGGACGCAGGGTCATCGATATGCGCGGAAGTATAGCGCCGGGCGGTGACGCGCGACGCTGGGTCGCAGCCTCCCCAAGTGGGCCGGACGTCGCGCGCGCGGCAAGCGTGCGACAATACGCCATCTCGTTTTCTGAACCAGCCGGCTCGCGCGATTCAGGCGCTGGCGCTGCATTCGCCGCATGTCTCAAACGCAAACCTCCAGCCAAACGCACGATGTCGTCGTGGTCGGTGGCGGCCTGGTCGGCAAGGCTGCCGCCCTGCTGCTCTCGCAGGCTCGCTTGTCCGTCGCACTGCTTGCCCAGCCGGCCGCGGCCTTGCCCGGCACCGGCGGCACGGGCGGCACGGGCGGCACGAGCGGTGACATGTGGGACGCCCGCATCTACTCGCTCTCCTCCAGCTCGCAAGCGCTTTTCGAGCGCATGCGCGTATGGCAGGCGGTCGACCCCGCGCGCGTGAATCCTGTCTACGACATGGAAGTCTTCGGCGACGATCGCGGCAGTCTCCACTTCTCCGCGTATCAGGCGGCCGTGCCGCAACTCGCATGGATTGCCGAATCGTCGAATCTCGAGCGCGCGCTGGACGCCGCGCTTCGGTTCTCCCCGCAAGTGCAATGGCTCGACGCCCGCGCCGACGCGCTCGAAGTCGATGCCGCCGCCGCGTCGGTGCGTCTGTCGGACGGCAAGACCCTGCGCGCGTCGCTCGTGGTCGGCGCCGACGGCGCGCACTCATGGGTGCGCAGCACCGCCGGCCTCGACGGCTCGGTGCGTCCCTATGAACAACTCGGCGTGGTGTGCAACTTCCGCGCGGAACGTTCGCATCGTGATACCGCTTTCCAGTGGTTCCACGACGGCGAGATCATCGCGCTGCTGCCGCTGCCCGATCAGCACGTCTCGCTTGTCTGGTCGGCTGCCGACGATCACGCCCGGCACTTGCTCGCGCTCGATCCCAACGAACTCGCCGATCGCGTCGGCACGTTCTCGAGCGGTGAACTCGGCCGCCTGACACCGGTCTCATCTCGCGCCCAGGGTTTCCCGCTCGTGCTGTCGCAGGCCAAGCGTCTGATCGCACCCCGCGTGGCACTGATCGGTGACGCGGCGCACGTCGTGCACCCGCTCGCCGGTCAAGGCATGAACCTCGGTCTGCGCGACGTGGCGGCGCTCGGCGATGCACTGGCCGGTCGCGAGTCGTTCCGCGACTGTGGCGACGCGGCGGTATTGCGTCGCTACGAGCGCGCCCGCAAGGAAGATATCGGCAGCATGGCGCTCACGACGGACGGCCTGCACAAGCTTTTCTCGACGAGCAGCCCCATTGCGAAGTTCGTCCGCAATGCAGGGCTCGACAGCGTGAACATGCTGCCCTTCGTCAAAAAATTCCTGATCGGCCGCGCTCTGGGCTGACCCCTTTGGGCGTCGGTACCGGCGATTCCGGCGGACACCGGAATCGCCGCAAGCGCCTCTCGCTCGACACATTTCTGGAGATATTCCATGTTGCAACGTTATCGCACCGCGGCGCTCGCAGCGTTCGGTCTGGCGGCAGTCTGCGCCGCCACTTTCACGACGCCCGCCCTCGCGCAGAGCAAGGCCGATGCGTCGCTCGACCGTGTGAAGGCAGCCGTGCAGAAAACGCTCGGCGCGGATGCCCCGATCAAGTCGGTGGCGCGCACGCCGATCCCGGGACTCTATGAAGTGTCCATCGGCGGCGAGATCATGTATTCCGACGAGAAGGCGCAGTACGTGATTCTCGGCGGCAACCTCGTCGATACGAAAACACGTCAGAACCTGACCGAAGCGCGTCAGTCGGAACTGAACAAGGTCGACTTCGCCAAGTTGCCGCTCGAGCGCGCCATCAAGTACGTGAAGGGCAACGGCAGCCGCAAGATCGCGGTCTTCTCGGATCCGAACTGCCCGTACTGCAAGCGCTTCGAAGACTCGCTCAAGAATTCGAAGCTCGACAACATCACCGTCTACACCTTCCTGTACCCGGTACTCGGCCCTGACTCGGACGCCAAGTCGAAGGCGATCTGGTGCGCCACCGACCCGCTCAAGGCATGGCATGACTGGATGCTCGACAAGAAGGCGCCGCCGACCCCCACGGCCAAGTGTGACGACAGTGCAGTCAAGCAGAACGTGGCGCTGGGTCATCAGTACAACGTGACGGGAACGCCGACGATCATTCTGTCCGACGGCCGTCGCCTGCCGGGCGCCGTGCCCGTCGAAGAACTGGAAAAGGCGCTCGCCACGGTCAAGTAACCGCCCGGTCATCGCCCGAACTTCCCGACAACAAGAAGCCGCCACGTCATGAAAGCCACGTCTGCCTTGCCTGCGATCCGGTATGCGATCGTTCCGAAGTCGCCCGCTGCCCATCTGTTCGAAGTAAGCGTCACCGTCTCGAATCCTGCGCCCGAAGGGCAGCGCTTCACGCTGCCGGCGTGGATTCCGGGCAGCTACATGGTGCGCGAGTTCGCCCGCAACATCGTGACGATCGGGGCAACGTGCCGTGGCCGCAAGGTCGCGCTCGACAAGCTCGACAAGCACACGTGGCAGGCCGCGCCGTGCAAGGGCACGTTGATCGTGACCTATGAGGTGTATGCGTGGGATCTGTCGGTGCGTGCCGCGCATCTCGACGACACGCACGGCTTCTTCAATGGCACGAGCGTGTTCCTGCGTGTGGAAGGTCAGGAGCATTCGCCCTGCGAGGTCGACGTGCTGCGTCCGCGCGGTGCGGCGTTCAAGGCGTGGCGTGTAGCCACCGCGCTCGAACCGGCGCAGGGCACCGCTGCGCTCGATTTCGGCCGCTATCTGGCGCTCGATTACGACGAACTGATCGACTCGCCGGTCGAGATGGGCACGTTTGTGCATGGCACGTTCAAGGCCTGCGGCGTGACGCACGAAGTGGCCATCACCGGACCGGTGCCGAATCTCGATCTGGACCGTCTGCTGCGCGACATGAAGAAGATCTGCGAGGCGCAGATCCGGTTGTTCGAGCCGGGTGCCAGTTCGCGCTCGCGCGTGCCGATGTCGCGTTACGTCTTCCTGCTGATGACGGTCGGTGACGGCTACGGTGGTCTGGAGCACCGCGCCTCGACGGCGTTGCTGGCCAGCCGCAACGATCTGCCGGTGCAGGGTCAGGCGCGCATGAGCGACGGCTATCGCGGCTTCCTCGGTCTGGTGAGCCACGAGTACTTCCATACGTGGAACGTCAAACGCATCAAGCCTGCGGTGTTCGCGCCGTACACGCTCGATCAGGAGAATTACACGCGTCTGCTGTGGCTGTTCGAGGGCTTCACGTCGTACTACGACGACCTGATGCTCGTGCGCAGCGGCGTGATCGCCCCGGCCGCGTATTACGACCTCGTCGCCAAGACCGTGGCGAACGTGCTGCGCGGCAGCGGCCGTCTCAAGCAGACCGTGGCCGAGAGTTCGTTCGATGCGTGGACGAAGTACTACCGTCAGGATGAAAACGCGCCGAACGCGATCGTCAGCTACTACACGAAGGGCTCGCTCGTGGCGCTCGCGCTGGATCTGACGATCCGCTCGCAGACTCGCGGGCAGAAGTCGCTCGACGACATCATGCGTGCGCTGTGGCAACGCTATGGCCGCGACTTCTATCGCGGCTCGCCGGTGGGCATTGACGAAGACGCCGTGCAGCCGTTCTTCGAAGAAGTCTCGGGACTCGATCTGTCGGAATTTTTCGCCACCGCGATCAACGGCACACGCGATCTGCCGCTTGCGGCGCTGCTGGAACGCGTTGGCCTTACGCTCGCCCCTGTGACTCCGGAGCATGGCCGTCCTGCGCTGGGTGCGAAGACGGTCAAGCGCGGCGACGATCTCACGCTCGCTCAGGTGTTCGACGGCGGGGCCGCACAAGCGGCAGGGCTGTCGGCGGGCGATGTGCTCGTCGCCATCGACGGGCTGCGTGTGACGCCGGGCAACATCGATAAGCTGCTCGAACGTTATCGTCCGGGCGACCGGGTGACGGTCCACGCCTTCCGTCGAGACGAACTGCGCGAGACGGCGCTCACGCTCGACGCGCCGGAGATCTCGCAATATCGCATTGCCGAGACGCGGGATCGCGCTGCCGCACAGCGACGCGAGAAGTGGCTGTCGGCCTGACGCGCCTGACGCGTCCGAGCGCCTCGCGCCGCTGCCGCCCTCTGGCGTGGGCGAGGCTCAGCCTTCTACCGGACCCGGCACCGTCGGGTCCCGGTTTTCCTCCGGGGACGATCTTGCGACCGCGAGCATATGCTCGATGAAGACC
>NZ_JAELTP010001073.1 GCF_016428915.1 Pandoraea sp. ASV26 | reverse complement strand
GCCCTCGCCGGCTTGCCGGATTACGACCCCAACGACATGACGGTCGAATTGGCGCGCGCCATCATTGTGCGCACCGCGCGTCCGGTCTCGGCGATCGAGCAAGTGACTGTGCGCAGTGCCCTGGGCCTGTCTCTTATACACATCTGACGCTGCCGACGAACCGTGTGGTGTGGGGGTGGGGGGGGGGGGGGGGGGGGGGGGGGGGGGGGGGGGGGGGGGGGGGGGGGGGGGGGGGGGGGGGGGGGGGGGGGGGGGGGGGGGGGGGGGGGGGGGGGGGGGGGGGGGGGGGGGGGGGGGG
>NZ_JAELTP010001072.1 GCF_016428915.1 Pandoraea sp. ASV26 | reverse complement strand
CCCCCCCCCCCCCCCCCCCCCCCCCCCCCCCCCCCCCCCCCCCCCCCCCCCCCCCCCCCCCCCCCCCCCCCCCCCCCCCCCCCCCCCCCCCCCCCCCCCCCCCCCCCCCCCCCCCCCCCACACCCACACACCACACGGTTCGTCGGCAGCGTCAGATGTGTATAAGAGACAGGTCCAGACCGGCGGCCGACAGCAGGCTCGGCGTGCCACCGCCAATGAAGACGGTGTGCACCGGGCGTCCCCACACCAGCGGCAACGCCTGCTCCAGATCCTGACGCAAGGCGTCCAGATACGCCTG
>NZ_JAELTP010001071.1 GCF_016428915.1 Pandoraea sp. ASV26 | reverse complement strand
CCCCCCCCCCCCCCCCCCCCCCCCCCCCCCCCCCCCCCCCCCCCCCCCCCCCCCCCCCCCCCCCCCCCCCCCCCCCCCCCCCCCCCCCCCCCCCCCCCCCCCCCCCCCCCCCCCCCCCCCCACCACCACACCACACGGTTCGTCGGCAGCGTCAGATGTGTATAAGAGACAGGCGTAGAGCGCATTCACGTTCTACTGCGCCGCGAAGGCTGGTTGATCAATCACAAAAAGACCTACCGAATCTACTGTGAAGAGGGGCTGAACCTTAGGCGTAAGCGGCCTCGCCGTCGTGTCGCTG
>NZ_JAELTP010001070.1 GCF_016428915.1 Pandoraea sp. ASV26 | reverse complement strand
CCCCCCCCCCCCCCCCCCCCCCCCCCCCCCCCCCCCCCCCCCCCCCCCCCCCCCCCCCCCCCCCCCCCCCCCCCCCCCCCCCCCCCCCCCCCCCCCCCCCCCCCCCCCCCCCCCCCCCCCCACCCACACACCACACGGTTCGTCGGCAGCGTCAGATGTGTATAAGAGACAGCTGTACCCGTGGGAAAAGGTCGTGACCGGCGGCAGCCCGTTCGTGCTGATCTTCCACGAGCTGAACAGCAATTTCGTGGCTCACGTGCTCAACGCCGTGGTGCTCACCGCTGCCCTGTCGGTGTAC
>NZ_JAELTP010001069.1 GCF_016428915.1 Pandoraea sp. ASV26 | reverse complement strand
CCCCCCCCCCCCCCCCCCCCCCCCCCCCCCCCCCCCCCCCCCCCCCCCCCCCCCCCCCCCCCCCCCCCCCCCCCCCCCCCCCCCCCCCCCCCCCCCCCCCCCCCCCCCCCCCCCCCCCCACACCCACCCACCACACGGTTCGTCGGCAGCGTCAGATGTGTATAAGAGACAGGCCCACTGCATGGCCACGCGCCGCTCGGCGTCGCTCGCACTCGCGAATCGATCCGGATGCACGCGCGATTGCACGGCACGGTAAGCCGCCTCGAGCGCCTCGGAATCGAGCGCAAAGCGCTGCGGC
>NZ_JAELTP010001068.1 GCF_016428915.1 Pandoraea sp. ASV26 | reverse complement strand
CCCCCCCCCCCCCCCCCCCCCCCCCCCCCCCCCCCCCCCCCCCCCCCCCCCCCCCCCCCCCCCCCCCCCCCCCCCCCCCCCCCCCCCCCCCCCCCCCCCCCCCCCCCCCCCCCCCCCCCACACCAACCCACCACACGGTTCGTCGGCAGCGTCAGATGTGTATAAGAGACAGGTGTTGCTGCGCGGCGCACTCGCCTGCGTCTGGATTGGCACCGCGCTGGTCAGCGCCTTCGCATACCCGACAGAAGATAGTTTGGCGTTGCTGCAACGCGTCCATATCAATGGCATGGGCGCATGGG
>NZ_JAELTP010001067.1 GCF_016428915.1 Pandoraea sp. ASV26 | reverse complement strand
CCCCCCCCCCCCCCCCCCCCCCCCCCCCCCCCCCCCCCCCCCCCCCCCCCCCCCCCCCCCCCCCCCCCCCCCCCCCCCCCCCCCCCCCCCCCCCCCCCCCCTTTTCAAGCAGAAGACGGCATACGCGATACACAATATCGTCTCGTGGGCTCGGAGATGTGTATAAGAGACAGGCTCGATATCGCCATCGAGCGCATGCGCAGCGCACTGACTGCACCGTGTCAGGTCGATGGCGTGACGCTCGTACCGTCGGGCAGCTTCGGCATCAGTCTTTACCCGAATCACGGTAAGGAATTCGA
>NZ_JAELTP010001066.1 GCF_016428915.1 Pandoraea sp. ASV26 | reverse complement strand
CCCCCCCCCCCCCCCCCCCCCCCCCCCCCCCCCCCCCCCCCCCCCCCCCCCCCCCCCCCCCCCCCCCCCCCCCCCCCCCCCCCCCCCCCCCCCCCCCCCCTTTTCAAGCAGAAGACGGCATACGCGATACACAATATCGTCTCGTGGGCTCGGAGATGTGTATAAGAGACAGCCTTAAGGATGCGGCCAACGTCAATATCTCGGTCACCGTCGGCGGATCGAAGCAGGTGAGCCGCGAGACCAACGACAGTACAACGTCCAACGGCTCGACCGTGCGGGCAGGCGGCAACGTCACCGTC
>NZ_JAELTP010001065.1 GCF_016428915.1 Pandoraea sp. ASV26 | reverse complement strand
CCAGATCCGCCGGCTTGACGATCTCCAGCGGCTTCTTCTTCGCCTTCATGATGTTGGGCAGCGTCACATAACGCGGCTCGTTCAGGCGCAAGTCCGTCGTGATCACCGCCGGCAGCGACAGCGACACCGTCTCCAGACCGCCGTCCACTTCGCGCGTGACCTGGGCGCGGTTGTCCGCCACCGTCACCTTCGAGGCGAACGTCGCCTGCGGCAGCTTCGCGAGCGCCGCGAGCATCTGACCCGTTTGATTGGAATCGTCGTCGATCGCCTGCTTGCCCAGGATCACCAGTTGCGGCTGCT
>NZ_JAELTP010000125.1 GCF_016428915.1 Pandoraea sp. ASV26 | reverse complement strand
TTTGGTCAACCAGCCATTGCATTCACATCCCCTCGCATTCGTTTTTTCACGTGCTGCTCTCACGTGCTTTATGAAACCGACGTGGCGGCCGGACGTAGCACCCCGCCGCCAATGCGGCGACTATACCTGATGCACGAAAGACGGCAACCGTGGAAAATTTCCGCGCATGACAGCGAAAACGTGACGAAAGAATTCGCCGCTCAGAGGGCTTTGGTCAGCAGCACAGTCGTGAAGCCGCTATCCCATTCTTCATCGGGATACATCGCGACCTCGGCGTAACCGTGTCTGGCATAGAACGCGCGGCTTTGCGTGTTGAACGTATCGGTCTCGAGCCGGGCAGTGCGATGGCCCTGCGCGCGCATATGCGCCTCGGCGTGTGCCAGCAGCAACGCGCCGATGCCACGACGCTGCTGCGACGGCGCCACGTGCAAGGCGTCGATGAAGTCACCCAGTGTGTGCACCATGCCGACGACCGGTTCGCCGTCCGCGCCCGGCGTCGCCACCGTGAACTCGTGCCAATGGGCTTGCACATACGCCTGCGTGCGCTCGCCGGAAGCGAATGTCGCCGCCACCTCGGGCCGCAACATGGGCGCCCAGGTCGTGTGATACGTCTGCATGAGGAGCGACGTCACCGCCGCCACGTCCGACGCTCGCGCGCAGCGCAGCACGATCTCAGGACCACGCATTGCGAAGCCTTCTTGCCACATCGATGTGCACGCTCACGTCGCCCACGGGCCCGGGCGGGGCATCGCCCTCGCGCGGCTTCGGGAGCATCTCGTACAGCGGCAACATCTTGTCGGATACGAAACGGCTGCGCGTGCCGTACACGTGACGATCTCCCAGACCGGTTTGCTGGTGGACGTAAAACCGTTGCGGCACGACCAGTTGCAACGACGCTTTCGCGCGCGTCATTGCCACGTACAACAGCCGTCGTTCTTCCTCGATGTCTTCCTCGTCGCCCGTGCTCATGTCCGACGGAATACATCCATCGATCACGTTGAGCACGTAGACGGAGTGCCACTCCTGCCCTTTGGCACTGTGAATGGTCGACAGAATCAGATAGTCCTCATCGAGCAACGGCGCGCCGGATTGCGCACTCGTGGCGTCAGGGGGATCGAGCGTGAGTTCGGTCAGGAATGTCTCGCGGGAACCATAGGTACCGGCAATGCGTGCGAGTTGTTCGAGATCGGCCTGACGCACGGCCGCATCGTCGAAACGCTGTGTGAGCAGCGGCGCATACCAGCGCAACGCGAGATCGACATCGGCCGGCCAGGCCACACGCGAGTCATGCAGTGCCATGAAAACGTCGACGAACGCACGCCAATCGGCTGCGGCTGCCGACGGTGGCCTGAAGTCGGCGAGCACCTGCGCGGGCGTGGTCGATTGCGCCATGGCGTCGAGCAGCCGCGTCGCGCTCACCGGGCCAATGCCGGGGATGAGCTGCGCCACACGAAACCCCGACAGGCGGCTGGCCGGGTTGTGCGCCCAGCGCAGGATCGAGAGCATGTCCTTCACGTGCGCCGCTTCGAGAAACTTCAATCCGCCGAACTTCACGAACGGGATGTTGCGACGCGTCAGTTCCAGTTCGAGCGCCGCGCTATGGCTACCGGTGCGAAACAACACCGCCTGCTGCTTCAATTGCGTGCCGGCCTCACGTTGCGCCAGCACCTGATCGGCCACCCAGCGCGCCTGCCCCGATTCGTCGCTCACATTGACGAGCTGCGGCAGACGCGTTGAACGGCGATCCGTCCACAGCGCCTTCGCATAGCGCTCGCTCGACTCGGCGATCACGGCGTTGGACGCGTCGAGAATCGGTTGCGTCGAACGGTAGTTGCGCTCGAGCGTGACCACATGCGCCGGCTCGGCGAACTGCCCCGGGAAATCGAGAATGTTGCGGATCGTTGCCGCGCGAAAGGCGTAGATGGACTGCGCATCGTCGCCGACCACCGTCAGGCCGCGCCCGTCGGGCTTCATGGCGAGCAGAATCTGCGCCTGTAGCCGGTTGGTGTCCTGGTACTCGTCGACGAGAACGTGATCGAAGCGGCCGTCCAGTTCGCGCGCCAGTTCCGGCGCGCTCATCGCCTCGGCCCAGTACAGCAGCAAGTCGTCGTAATCGAGTACATGCTGCGCCTGCTTCGCATCAACGTAAGCGCCGAAGAGTGTCTTGAGTTGCGCTTCCCATTGCGCGCACCACGGGAAATACCTGGCAAGCACTTCCGCGAGCGGCGCCTGACTGTTCACAACGCGCGAATAGATCGACAGGCACGTGCCCTTGAGCGGGAAACGTGACTGCATATTGGAAAAACCGAGTTCGTGACGCGCAATGCCCAGCAGATCCTCGGCATCGCTGCGGTCGTGAATGGTGAAGGCCTCGGACAGACCGATGCGCGGTGCAAAGTCACGCAGGAGGCGCGCACCGATGGCGTGGAACGTTCCGGCCCACGGCAGCGACGGCGGCTGTGATGGCGCCAGCCCCAGCACCTTTTGCAACACGGCGCCGACGCGCCGCTCCATCTCGCCCGCCGCGCGGCGCGAGAACGTGAGCAGCAGGATGCGGTTGGGATCGGCCCCACGCGCGATCAGGTTGGCGACGCGATGCGCGAGGGTGCTCGTCTTGCCCGAGCCCGCCCCGGCAATGACGAGCAACGGGCCGCCGGGCTCCCCGCCGTCACCCACACCGTGGTCGACGGCCTCGCGCTGGCGTTCGTTGAGTTCGGCCCACGGATCGTGAGCGGAGGCAGTCGGCTGTTCGGACATGCGAGATCTGGAAGCACCACGAAAATGCGGGCCATTGCCCCATTGCCCGCGGTTACGCTCATTGAGTACTGTATATTTATACATTATAACGATGGCGCTCATGCCCATCGAGCCTCGTTCGAAATCGGAACGAAATCCGGAAAAGTCCCGGCTGTCGCCCTGCCGACGGCTACCTGCCCACTCATGACGACCTCATGACGATCCGCACCGGCACCTCGTCGTGGACTGATCCGACGCTCATTGCGTGCGGACGGTTCTACCCGCCGGGCGTCGATACGCCCGAGGCACGGTTGCGTCATTACGCGTCAAAGTTCGATCTGGTGGAGGTCGACAGCAGCTACTACCGCTTGCCCGACGCCACCGTGGCATGGCGATGGACGCAACGCACACCGCCGTCGTTTCGCTTTCACATCAAGGCGTTTCGCGCGTTCACGGGGCATACCACGCCCCTTGCGGCACTTCCCAACGACATCGCACAGGCCATTGGCGCATCTCGCTCGTGTGCCGGATCGGCGTCACCACCCGCGACCGGCCTGCTCCCCGGTGACATCCCCACCGAGTTGCGCGACGAACTCTGGCGCCGCTATCTCGAAGCTGTCGAGCCGTTACGTCAGAGCGGGCAACTGACGGCGATGCACTTCCAGTTCTCGCCGCGCGTGCGAAACGACAAGGCGGGCCGGGCGCTTGTCTTCGAGACCGCCCGGCGGCTGGAGGGTGAACGGCACGCCATCGAGTTTCGTCACCGTAGCTGGTTCGACACGCCATCGCGCGAAGCGGCCACGCTGGCCATGTTGCGGGAGACGGGCGCGGCGCACACCATCGTCGATAGTCCGGACGGGTTCGAGAACACCGTGCCTGCCGTCTGGGCGACCACGCGCGACGACCTGTGCGTCGTGCGTCTGCATGGCCGCAACGCCGCCGCGTGGAACCGGCAGGGTCTCGCCGCCTCGTCCGGACGCTTCGTCTACGAATACAGCGCGAGCGAATTGATCGACATTTCGGCGCGCGTTCAGCGCATCGCTGCGCTGGCCGACGACACGCACGTCCTCTTCAATACGAATCACGAGGATCAGGGCATGAAAAACGCGTCGGCATTTCAACGCACCCTGGTGGATCTGGCTCGCGGCGCGTTTTAGCGGTGATGTGTGTCGTCCGTGGCGCGGTTGCCGGAACCGAGTGACTTGCGCCACGCAGGCAGATCGGCAAGCCGCGCGCCTTCGGGCACCGCGCCGTGTTTACCGTACCCGACCCGCTGCGCACGATAGATGCCCGTGTGCCCTGAGCACAGATAGGCCAGCACGCACGCAATCGCGGCGTAGCCGCCGATCGGCGGACCGAAGATCTCGATGGCCATCAACGTCGACGCGATGGGCGTGTTCGCCGCCCCCGCGAACACGGCGACAAAACCGATGCCCGCGAGCACGGCGCCGGGCAGCGTCAACACATGCGAGAGCGCGTTGCCCAACGTTGCGCCGATGTAGAACAGCGGCGTCACTTCCCCGCCCTTGAACCCCGAACCGAGCGTGACGACCGTGAAGAGCGTCTTGCCGAGGAAGTCATACCAGGGCAGCGAGGTATGAAACGCGTCGACGATGGTCGGAATGCCGAGGCCAAGGTACTGCGGCGTGCCCAGCACCGTGGCGGCGACGGCGACGAGCGCGCCCCCGACGAACGGCCGCAGCGGCGCGTAGGCGATGCGTCGCTTCATGAAGGCGGACGTCGCATGCGTCGCCTGCGCGAAGGCCATCCCGACCAGGCCGCAGAGCACGCCTGCAACGGCCGCACTGAGCGCACCGGAGAGCGACATCGACGCGGCAAACGTGCCCGGGGCGATCGTGTACGCGGTGTGATGCACGCCCCACGCCCGCGTGACGGCGTCGCCAACGAGCGCGGCGACGAGGCTCGGTAACAGGGCGTCATAGCGCAGCCGTCCGATGGCGAGGACTTCCAGACCGAAGATCGCACCCGCGAGCGGCGTGCCGAAAACCGAAGCGAAGCCCGCGGCAATGCCTGACATCAGCAGCACGCGACGCTGTTCGCCGGATAGCCGGAAGACGTGGGTGAGTTGATCGGCCAGGGCCCCGCCCATCTGCACGGCGGTGCCTTCGCGCCCGGCGGATCCGCCGAACAGATGCGTGACGACGGTGCCGAAAAACACGAGCGGCGCCATGCGCAGCGGCACGACGCGTTGCGGGTCGTGAATCTCGTCGATCAGCAGATTGTTGCCGGCTTCGACACTTGCGCCAAGGCGCAGGTAAAGCCAGCCGACGGCGAAACCGGCCACGGGCAGCAACCCCAGCAGCCACGGGTGAACCAGCCGGGTATCGGTCGCGAGATCGAGCGCCACGAGAAACAGCGCCGACGCGCTGGCCGCCATCACACCGACGATGGCGGCCAGCGCACTGACGCGGGCGGCACGCGGCAATACAACGAACAGATCACGCAAGGGGGAATCGTGAAACATCTTCATAGTTTCAAGCATCGGGACGAGCGACGTCGTCGACAAATTGCCTGAACACTGCCGGGGGGAAATCGGGATTCGGGATTCGGGATTCGAACGGAACGAGAGAAACGCTCGTACGCATGGCCCGCAACCTCCCGGCACGCCAGGATCTTGCAGGCATCATCAGCCCCGGGGAGGGGCGGTTTGCGAAACGAACGCCGGAGGTATGCCATCTCCGTGAAGCAGTCGCCATGTTATCAGGAAGCGCGCGCACTCACAATGCGTGACATTTTCTGCGCCTGAATGCCGAAACGGATCGGCGCATCGCCAGACTCGACGCCAAACGCTCTCCATACGAGAACGGCGGGGACGATGCCTCGCATCGTCGCCCGCCGCCGCAGTTGCCCCAGAGGTATTGAACGCTTACTTGCTGGCGCGCTTCACCGCTTGCTCGATTTGCGCGCCGACATCCTTGTCGATCTTCTTCCAGTAGTCGAAGGCGCGCTCAAGCACCGGACTACGCACGCCGGCAAGCAACGCCCCCGACACGGTTTCGACCAGACGCGCACGCGACGCATCGTCGAACACATGACGTACGAGATCGCCCGCTTGCGAGAAATCGTCGTCGTCCTTGTGCAACGTGTAGGCGCTGCGCACCATATCGCCATCCGACGCCCACCCATCTTCCGCCGGGCCGGTCTGATCGGCGTACGCACGACCGCCGCTGTTCGTTGCATAGGTCGGCGCGTTGCCGCTGTGCTCGAACGCCATGTGGCCGTCGAACATGTACGACTGCACCGGCACCTTCGGACGATTGACCGGCAGTTGATGGAAGTTCGTCCCGATGCGATGGCGTTGTGCATCGTTGTAGGCGAAAGCGCGCCCCAGCAGCATCTTGTCGGGCGACAGGCCAATGCCCGGCACGGTATTGCCCGGAGAGAACGCCGCCTGCTCGATCTGCGCGAAGAAATTCTCCGGATTACGGTTGAGCGTCATCTTGCCCACCTTGATCAGCGGATAGTCCTTGTGCGACCACGTCTTCGTCAGATCGAACGGGTTGAAACGGTAGTCCTTCGCGTCGGCATACGGCATGACCTGCACCGACATGATCCAGCTTGGATGCTCACCACGAGCGATGGCGTCGAACAGATCGCGACGATGGAAGTCGGCGTCCTCACCGGACATCTTTGCCGCTTCGGCGTTGGAGAAGAACGCCATGCCCTGCTCGGTATGGAAGTGATACTTCACCCAGAATTTCTCGCCGCTCGCATTGATCCACATGTAGGTGTGCGAACCATAGCCGTTCATGTGGCGCCAGGTGCGCGGCAAGCCACGATCGCCCATCAGATACGTGACCTGATGCGCCGACTCCGGATTGTTCGTCCAGAAGTCCCATTGCATGTGGTTGTCGCGCAGGCCCGAGTCCGGCAGACGCTTTTGGCTGCGGATGAAGTGCGGAAACTTCATCGGGTCGCGCACGAAGAAAATCGGGGTGTTGTTGCCGACGAGATCGTAGTTGCCTTCGTCGGTATAGAACTTGAGGGAGAAGCCGCGCACGTCGCGCCAGGTGTCCGGGCTGCCGGACTCGCCAGCGACCGTGGAGAAACGCGCGAGCACTTCCACCGTGGCACCCTTCCTGAACAGCGACGCCTTGGTGTAACGGCTGACATCTTCGGTCGTTTCGAACACGCCGAAAGCGCCTGCGCCTTTGGCATGGGGTTGACGCTCGGGCACCTTCTCCCGATTGAAGTGCGCCATTTGCTCGATGAAGTGAACGTCGTGAAGCAGCAGCGGACCGTCCGCTCCGACGGATAACGTGTTCCGATCGCTTGCCGCCGGTGCGCCTGCACCGGTCGTCGATCCGGTGTCGGGACGTTCTTTCTCTTGGCTCATACGTACCTCCGCTAAGAAGGTGGGTGGGGAGAGGGAGAGAATTGGAGTGGGTTTTACCGCAAGTCGTTCAAAGCATAATACAAGACCACGAAACGCACCCACCGGCATTCGGCCCGTTGAATGTCCATCGACTTGCGACAGATCCAGGGCGCAAACGCCTCAAACGCCTCTCTTCCCCCGCCTCGCCACCTTGCGCGGATGGCAGCAACAGGAGACGTCCGCGAGCGCGGACGTTAATGCCACCGCCGCACCAGCGTCGGCATCGCCCCGATCAACCCCAACGGGCCACCGCCGACGCCAGCGGCAAACGCAAGCTCAGGCGGCAAGCGCCCGGCACTGACAGACAACCCGCTCGAAGCAGGCGATGGCAAAGTCGACCGACGCTTCGTTGGTAAAGCGTCCGAGGCTCACACGCACGGTGCGGCTCGCGGCTTCCGCATCGAGGCCGATGGCGCTCAGCACATGGGATGGCTGGCCCGATGCCGAGTTGCACGCCGAGGTCGACGATACGGCCAGATTGCTGTTGAGCATGAACGTGAAGAAGCCCGGATGCCGCACCGTCAGGCTCAGCGTATGGGGAATGCGCTTTGCATCGGCCGCGTTGTGCACCACGCCATCGAGTCCCAGCACGCCGTCGAGCAGGCGTCGACTCAGCTTTGCGATGCGCAAGTTATCCGTGGTCATGGCCTGCATGGCCAACTCGCATGCCGTGCCCATGCCCACGATCTGATGCGTCGCCAACGTGCCGGAGCGCAAGCCGCGCTCATGACCACCGCCATGCATCTGCGGGGCGATGCGCGGCATGACATCCTTGCTCACATACAACGCGCCGATCCCCTTGGGCCCGTACACCTTATGGGCCGACATCGACAGCAAATCGATACCCATTGCCTTGACGTCGATAGGCGTTTTGCCCAGCGCCTGCGCCGCATCGACATGCAGCAGTGCGCCCGCAGCGTGTACAACCCGGGAGATCGCGGCAACGTCGGTGAGCGTGCCGATTTCATTGTTGACCAGCATGAGCGACACCAGCCCCGTATCGGGACGCAGGGCCGCGGCGACCGCGTCGGCAGTGATCTCACCGGTGGCGGACGGCGTCACATAGGTCACGGGCACGCCTCGCTTTTCCAGACACGTCATCGTGTCGAGAATCGCCTTGTGCTCAAGCACGCTCGTCACCATGTGCGCACGCGCCTGCGCCAGTTCCGCATACCCCTTGAGCGCCAGATTGTTCGACTCGGTGGCCCCGGACGTCCACACGATCTCGGCAGCGTCTGCACCGATGAGCGCGGCGACCTGCGTGCGCGAGCGCTCCACGAGACGGCGCGCACTCACGCCGGCCGCGTGCGAACTCGACGCCGGATTGCCGAAAATGCCGTCCACGCCGAGACAGTCGGACATCGCGGCAATCACGGCCGCGTCCGCCGGCGTGGTGGCTGCGTAGTCGAAGTAATGGAGTGGTTCTTTCTCGCGCATGATCGGCCCCGGATAAATAAGTGCATCGATCGTACGCGGCGCAAGCGAGAAAAGGCTTGCAAAATCACCCGTCGATATCGAATTTCGTGGAAATTCAATCTCAAAAAACACAAAAAATCGAAAAACTCATCCAGACGCCATCAAACGGCCTCACTGGCCGGGAATCGCACGGTGACGTCGAGACCGCCGCCCTGCGCATCGCCGAGCGATATCTCGGCGTGGTGCATGCGAGCGATTTCCCTGACGATGGCAAGCCCCAGCCCGGAGCCGTCCGCTGCCTGCGGCATCGTGCCGACGTGCTCCCGGCGATAGAAGCGCTCGAACACCGCCTCGCGTTCGTGCGCGGGAATGCCGGGACCGTTGTCGATCACCTGAAGCACCGCCACGCCTGCCTCGCGCCGGGTGCGCACGGTGATGATGGCGTTGTCACCGGCATAACGAATGGCGTTGTCGATGAGATTGCCGCACAGCTCCGCGAGCAACTCGCGTTGCGCCATGATCGACACCGGCCCGTCCTGCTCGAATCCCAGATCGATATGGCGCGAGCGCGCCACCGGCGACCAGTCGAGTGCCACGCTGCGCGCCACGTCGTCCAGACGCAGCGGCACCATCGCCACAGGCGGGCCGCCTTCGGCTTCGAGACGCGAGAGCGACAGCAACTGCCGAACGCTTTTCGCCGCCTGCTTGACCGCATGATTGAGCCGCTCGACGCGCGCTCGCGCCGGCTCGCCGAGCGATTCACGCAGCGTGAGTTCGGATTCGGCCTGAATGATGGCAAGCGGCGTCTTCAATTGATGCGCCGCGTCGGCGAAGAAGCGTTGCCGCGACGCCTGCATTCGCCCGACACGTCCCACGTACTGGTTGATGGACTCGACAAGCGGCTTGACCTCGGTCGGCAGATCGACGTTCTCGAGCGGCGTGGTGTCGTCCTCTGCGCGCGCGGCGACCTTCGCGGACAATCGGTTGAGCGGGCGCAGGCCGCGCGTCACGCCGAGCCAGACGATGGCAAGCGCCAGCACGACCAGCAGCACCTCCTGCTGCAACGCGCCGGTCAGAATCTGCCGCGCCAGTTCGTGACGCGACTCCGTCGTCTCGCCAACGACGATCCACACGGTGCGCGTCTGCGCGTTCGGCACGTCGTGCACCGGCAATCGCAGCGCGCCCATGCGCAGCGCTTCGCCGCGATACGTGGCGTCGTAGAACGCGGTGTGATACGGCTGCGGCGCAAGCCGCCCGGACGGCATCGGCAGGTCGTGATAACCGGTCACGGCGCGCCCACCGTCTTCGCGAATCACGTAATAAATCTTGCCGCCACTATCCGACTCGAACATCTCCAAGGCGAGGTACGGCAGATTGACCTGCACCTCGCCGTCGATCAGTTGCGTGCCTTCACGAATCGATTTGATCGAGAATTCCAGCGACCGGTCGAATGCAGAATTGGCCGCGCTCATGGCGCGCTGATAGGTCAGCCACGTGTCGAGCGCGAGCAGTCCGAGCAGCGGGAACAGCAGCCAGAGCGCCAGTTGGCGGCGAAGATTCGGTTGCGGCATGAGCGGGGGGAATAGGGAACACCGGGAAAACCGGGGAGCGCCGGGGAACGCCGGGGTCAGGCGGCCGGCGGTGCGTCGGGCTTTTCTTCGAGCAGATAGCCCAACCCGCGCAACGTCACGATGGCGACGCGGCTGCCTTCGAGCTTCTTTCTCAGGCGATGGACGTAGATCTCGATGGCATCCGGATTGACGGACTCATCGATGCCGAAGAGTTTCTCGGAGAGCGCTTCCTTGTTGATCGCACGCCCGCCGCGCAGGATCAGCACCTCGAGCACGGCGCGTTCGCGCTTGGTGAGTGCGAGCAGTTCGCCGTCGAGGCGGAAGCTGCGCTCCACGCCATCGAAGACCAGCGGCCCGCAAGCCACATCGGCGCTCTCGTGATGCTGGGCGCGACGGATCAACGCGCGGGCGCGCGCTTCGAGTTCGTCGAGTTCGAACGGCTTTGAAAGATAATCGTCGGCCCCGAGATTGAGGCCCTTCACGCGGTCTTCGAGCGAACCGTGCGCCGTCAGAATCAGCACGGGCACCCGGTTACGGCGCGCGCGCAGGCGGCGCAGGATTTCGAGTCCATCGAGACGCGGCAGCCCGAGATCGAGGATCACGAGCGAGTACTCCTGCGTGCGCAACACGTGATCGGCCGCCTCGCCGTCGTGCATGCAATCGACGGCAAAGTGCGCCTGTGTCAGCGCTTCGGAGAGTGATTTCGCGAGACTCGGGTTGTCTTCGACAAGCAGGATGCGCATGAGACCTAGGGAAATCCATGACCCGAAAAAGGGGGTTCGGACCGGCTTCGACACGAAATCGAAAGCGATTTGAAAGTTTCGGCAACTTAACATGCGCCACGCGAAAACGACAAACCCCATTCAAGGGGTCTTCCGGAGGATGACATGAAGCAACAGAAAACGCTCGGCGCCATGGTCGCGACCGTTGCGCTCTTCGCGGCCGCCCTGCCTGCCGCGCACGCGCAGGTGCCGGCCGGCTATCCGGCGAACTATCAGGCCACCGTCGATGCAGCCAAGAAGGAAGGCAAGCTCATCGTGTACTCGGTGACGGATACCGCGCTCGTGCGTCCGCTCATCAAGGATTTCGAGTCGCTCTACGGTGTGAAGGTCGAGTACAACGACATGAACAGCACCGAGTTGTACAACCGCTACATCAGCGAGTACGCCGCGAACAGCACCAGCGCCGACGTGCTCTGGAGCTCCGCCATGGACCTCCAGGTCAAGCTCGTGAACGACGGCACGATGGCGAGCTACGAGTCGCCCGAGTCCGCGCACATCCCGCAATGGGCGCAGTATCAGAAGCAGGCCTATGGCACGACGTACGAACCGCTCGCCATCGTCTACAACAAGCGCCTGCTGCCGGCGAACGAAGTGCCGCAAACGCGCGTGGAACTCATCAAGCTGCTGCAAGCGAACCCGGCCAAGTTCAAGGGCAAGGTCACGACCTACGACATCGAGAAGTCGGGCGTGGGCTTCAACTACCTGACGCAGGATGCGCGCGTGAACCCCGAAGTGACGTGGGAACTCGTCGGCGCGATGGGCGCGCTCAACCCGAAGCTGCAATCGAGCACCGGCGCGATGATGGAGCGTATCTCGTCGGGCGAAAACCTGATCGGCTACAACATCCTCGGCTCGTACGCCTTCGCCAAGGCGAAGAAAGACCCGTCCATCGGCTACGTCTATCCGCGCGATTACACGCAGGTGGTGAGCCGTCTGGTCACGATCTCGAAGAAGGCCAAGAACGCGAACGCCGCCAAGCTCTGGGTCGACTACCTGCTCTCGAAGCGCGGCCAGACATTGCTCGCCAATCAGGCCAACCTGTTCTCGATCCGTGCGGACGTGGACGGCGAGACGTCGATGGCGAACCTCACGCAACAGCTCGGCTCGGCGCTCAAGCCGATTCCGATCGGTGCGGGCCTGCTCGTCTATCTCGATCAGGCCAAGCGTCTTGAATTCCTCAAGCGCTGGCAGCAGTCGATCAAGCGTTGAGCGGCGCACGACGCCACGCGCTTCGCTGCTGAGTGGCTGAGCGGCTGACCTGACACGTCGGGGCGTCCTCAGGGGCTCGCCCCGTCGTCATCGCTTCACCTGCAACAACCTTAAGTGCGGCGGCCGCACGCGCGGCCCGCCTCTCCCCAAGCCTTTCTCGACATGCGCCCCGCGGGGTGCAGGGAGACCCTCATGCTGTCGTCTTCTACCGCCAACCGCTGCGCGGTGCCTGCCGGCCGTCACGCCGCTGGTGCGGCGCCACACGTGGCAACGCCCTGGCGCGCGCTCGCGGCCACCTCGCGCTGGCTGGTCATCGCCGTGCTCACGATTGCGGTGCTGCTGCCGCTCTCGTTCATCGTCCTGCAAAGCCTGCTCTCGGCACCGTTCTTCGATGCCAGC
>NZ_JAELTP010001064.1 GCF_016428915.1 Pandoraea sp. ASV26 | reverse complement strand
CCCCCCCCCCCCCCCCCCCCCCCCCCCCCCCCCCCCCCCCCCCCCCCCCCCCCCCCCCCCCCCCCCCCCCCCCCCCCCCCCCCCCCCCCCCCCCCCCCCCCCATTTTCACGCAGAAGACGGCATACGCGATACACAATATCGTCTCGTGGGCTCGGAGATGTGTATAAGAGACAGGTGTGCTGCTTCGCCATCAATCAACCGTTCAGCCAGTCTGGAAGGCGCGATGCGGGGTTCGCGGTGAGCGAGCTGTGCATTTAATGCCAATCGGGAGATCGCCGAGGAGGTGAGTCGCGGTCCCGC
>NZ_JAELTP010001063.1 GCF_016428915.1 Pandoraea sp. ASV26 | reverse complement strand
CCCCCCCCCCCCCCCCCCCCCCCCCCCCCCCCCCCCCCCCCCCCCCCCCCCCCCCCCCCCCCCCCCCCCCCCCCCCCCCCCCCCCCCCCCCCCCCCCCCCCCTGTTTCAAGCAGAAGACGGCATACGCGATACACAATATCGTCTCGTGGGCTCGGAGATGTGTATAAGAGACAGGAACACCGATGCGCTGATGTTCGGCAGCTTGATGATGTTCGTGTTGGGGTCTTGCGTCAGACGGCCCAGCTCGGCGAGGTTATCCGGCACGCGCTGTTCTTCCGTCAGGAATTCGGGGAATTCGCC
>NZ_JAELTP010001062.1 GCF_016428915.1 Pandoraea sp. ASV26 | reverse complement strand
CCCCCCCCCCCCCCCCCCCCCCCCCCCCCCCCCCCCCCCCCCCCCCCCCCCCCCCCCCCCCCCCCCCCCCCCCCCCCCCCCCCCCCCCCCCCCCCCCCCCCCCTTTACAAGCAGAAGACGGCATACGCGATACACAATATCGTCTCGTGGGCTCGGAGATGTGTATAAGAGACAGGGGCTGGCGAGTGCGTCTGTTCGAACGGGCGCAGGCGCCGGGGTCCGCCGCGTCGGGCAATCCGGCGGGCGTCTTTCATCCGCAACTCTCGGCAGACGACAACGTGTTGTCGCGCCTCACTCGCGC
>NZ_JAELTP010001061.1 GCF_016428915.1 Pandoraea sp. ASV26 | reverse complement strand
CCCCCCCCCCCCCCCCCCCCCCCCCCCCCCCCCCCCCCCCCCCCCCCCCCCCCCCCCCCCCCCCCCCCCCCCCCCCCCCCCCCCCCCCCCCCCCCCCCCCCCCCCCCCCCCCCCCCCCCCCCCACCAACCCACCACACGGTTCGTCGGCAGCGTCAGATGTGTATAAGAGACAGCGCATCACCCCGGCGGTGATCGTGCTCGCGATCGCCTTCGTGAGCTTCCTGCTGATCTCCAACGCGCTCGGCGCTCGCGTGTGTGAAGTCACGCTGCCCTGGTCGACCGGGGGTGAACCGTTCCGGC
>NZ_JAELTP010001060.1 GCF_016428915.1 Pandoraea sp. ASV26 | reverse complement strand
ATCAACTCGCACAAACCGACTTTGACATGGCGCGCTCGGCATCGACGCATGGCGACGAGCGTTTGCAACGCAGTCGTTTGCAGGCGCTGGACGCGCCGCGACTGGCGAATCTTCTGCGCTACTGGACCTGTCTCTTATACACATCTGACGCTGCCGACGAACCGTGTGGTGGGGTGGTGTGGGGGGGGGGGGGGGGGGGGGGGGGGGGGGGGGGGGGGGGGGGGGGGGGGGGGGGGGGGGGGGGGGGGGGGGGGGGGGGGGGGGGGGGGGGGGGGGGGGGGGGGGGGGGGGGGGGGGGGGG
>NZ_JAELTP010001059.1 GCF_016428915.1 Pandoraea sp. ASV26 | reverse complement strand
ATGACAAGGTCGAGCCGACGATGGGTGCGGAGGACTTCTCTTTCATGCTTCTCGAGAAGCCGGGCGCATACGTATTTATCGGGAATGGCGACGGCACGCACCGCGATACGGGACATGGTCTCGGGCCTGTCTCTTATACACATCTCCGAGCCCACGAGACGATATTGTGTATCGCGTATGCCGTCTTCTGCTTGAAAAATGGGGGGGGGGGGGGGGGGGGGGGGGGGGGGGGGGGGGGGGGGGGGGGGGGGGGGGGGGGGGGGGGGGGGGGGGGGGGGGGGGGGGGGGGGGGGGGGGGGGG
>NZ_JAELTP010001058.1 GCF_016428915.1 Pandoraea sp. ASV26 | reverse complement strand
CCCCCCCCCCCCCCCCCCCCCCCCCCCCCCCCCCCCCCCCCCCCCCCCCCCCCCCCCCCCCCCCCCCCCCCCCCCCCCCCCCCCCCCCCCCCCCCCCCCCCCGTTTTCAAGCAGAAGACGGCATACGCGATACACAATATCGTCTCGTGGGCTCGGAGATGTGTATAAGAGACAGGCCCGGAACAGGCCGCCGTGAACCTGTCGTCGCCAATGTCGGCTCGTCTTAACGATGCGTCAGCCGCTATGCGAAGTCGCTTCGAGGGTTTTGCCAAGCGATCTGACACACCGTCATCGCCCACCC
>NZ_JAELTP010001057.1 GCF_016428915.1 Pandoraea sp. ASV26 | reverse complement strand
CCCCCCCCCCCCCCCCCCCCCCCCCCCCCCCCCCCCCCCCCCCCCCCCCCCCCCCCCCCCCCCCCCCCCCCCCCCCCCCCCCCCCCCCCCCCCCCCCCCCCCCTTTTCACGCAGAAGACGGCATACGCGATACACAATATCGTCTCGTGGGCTCGGAGATGTGTATAAGAGACAGGCCGTCGGACTGTCCGTCGGTGAACGCCTGTGTGCGCCAGCGATAGTCGGGGCCGAGCGTGTCGAGCGCGGCAATCGTCGTGACGAGTTTCATCGTCGAGGCCGGATTGCGCGGCACGTTCGGATT
>NZ_JAELTP010000124.1 GCF_016428915.1 Pandoraea sp. ASV26 | reverse complement strand
CCCCAACGTCGCAACGAGGTCACGCCGGATGGCAGCGGTGACGGCCCCATGGGCCTCACGCGCCGACACCTCGACAAACCCGTGATCGCTGCCGTGAGCGGTCACGCCGTGGCGGGAGGTCTGGAACTGGCGTTGTGGTGCGATCTGCGCGTGGCAGACGATTCGGCGACGTTCGGCGTCTTCTGCCGACGTTTCGGCGTGCCGCTCATTGACGGCGGCACGGTGCGTCTGCCGCGACTGATCGGTATGAGCCGTGCGCTCGACATGATCCTCACGGGACGCGCCGTCGGTGCGCAGGAAGCTTACGAAATCGGGCTGGTGAACCGGCTCGTGCCGGAAGGGATGGCGCGTCAGGGCGCGGTCGCCTTGGCGCAACAACTCGCCGCGTTGCCGCAAGGCGCCCTGCGCGCCGACCGGCGGGCGGCCTACGCGCAATGGGATATGTCACTGGAGGCGGCACTGCGCCAGGAAGGTGCGGCCGGGCATGCGGTGGTGTTCTCGGAGGGCCTCGCCGGTGCCCGCGAATTTCTCGGCGGCGCCGGCCGTCACGGGGCGCCGCGCGACAACCCCTGACAGGCAGTCACCGCATGCCCGCCGCCGCGCCACCGCCCGGGCAGGCTTACTTGCCCGCCGGACGCGACTGCTGCACCTGTTCAAGACGCTTGCGCAGGCCGTCCGCGATTTCCTTCTGATTCGACTGCGTAGCAAAGTCGATCGCCGTCAAACCAATCTGATTCTTCAGGCGCACATCCGCCCCGCCGTCGAGCAACACCTTGCACGTCGTGATGTGCCCGCCGCGCGCCGCCATCATGAGCGGCGTGGTGCCGTTCGGCGACTCGGCATCGACGTAAGCCGACGCATCCAGCAGGATCTGCACGATGTCGTCATGCCCATTGGTGGCCGCGTAGTGCAGCGGTGCCCAGCCCTTCTTGTTGACCTCCGCGTCCTTGTCGATCAGCAGCTTGACCATCGGCGCGAGGCCTTGCAGCGAGGCGATCATCATGGCGTTCTCGCCTGCCGCGTTCGTGGCGTCGAGATCCGTGCGCTTGTCGTCAATCAGCAGACGCGCAACATCGACCGACTTCTCGCGCATGGCAATCACCAGCAGCGGGTTGCCCTTCTCGTCCGTCGAATTCGGATCGACGCCCGCCTTCAGGGCCTGGGCGACGGCCTTCGTATCGTTGAAAACGACAGCCTTGACCAGTGCGGTGTTGGACGTGGCGGCCGTGGCGCACGCCGTCAGCCAAAGCACGCTGAGCAACATGCAGGCTCGGATCATCGAAAATTTGCGCATCGGGTGCTCCTGTCGGTAGTCCGTTGAATAATGGAGAACAATTCGGTCAGTCGGATGATGCGGGTCAGGGCTTTGCCGTGGCGAACAGGTGGAAGAAGTTTTCCGTCGTCACGTCGGCAATTTTCTGGAGGGGTTCACCGCGCAGGTCGGCGATGAACTCGGCCACGTGCCGCACGTAGCCGGGCTGGTTGAGCTTGCCGCGATACGGCACGGGTGCGAGGTACGGCGAATCGGTCTCGATCAGCATGCGCTCGAGCGGCACGCGTCGTGCCACGTCCTGCAAGTCGCGCGCGCTCTTGAACGTGACGATGCCCGAAAACGAGATGTAGAAGTTCTGATCGAGCGCGCCTTGCGCGACATCCCAGCTCTCGGTAAAACAGTGCATCACTCCCGCCGGTTCACCCGCCTGCTCTTCACGCATGATGCGCAGCGTGTCCTCGGCAGCCGAGCGCGTGTGAATGATGAGCGGCTTACCCGTCGCACGGGCTGCACGAATATGCGTGCGAAAACGCTCGCGCTGCCACTCCATATCCTCGATGCTGCGGCCTTCCAGCCGGTAATAGTCGAGCCCGGTCTCGCCAATGGCGACCACCTTCGGCGTGGCGGCGAGGCGCACGAGATCGTCGACGCTGGGCTCCGGCGTGTCTTCGTAATCGGGATGAACGCCGACCGAGGCGTACACGTTCTCGTGCTGCGCCGCGATCTCGAGTACCTGCGGCAGCGTCGGCAGATCGACCGACACGCACAGGGCGTGGCTCACCTTGTTCTCGCGCATACGCGCGAGCAGGTCGGGCATCTGCTCGGCCAGTTCCGGGAAATTGATATGACAGTGCGAATCGATGAACATGATGTGCGATCGGTTGCCGGTGGCCTGCATCAAAGCGATGCCGGTGCGCCGAACAACTGTTGATATTGCAGGAAAAGCGCCTCGAGGAGCACGCGTGTATTGAGCGGGTGATTCTGCACCTGACGCTGCTGCGCGAGCTCACGCAGAAAGCCCAGCAGGTGCACGTCGTCCGTCATGTCGCCACAACGGCGCAGCGCCTGCGCATGCGTCGGGAAGAAGCGGACGGTGCCTGCCATGCGCTCGGCCAGCACGTCGAAGCACCAGCGCTGTAAGGTCTCCAGAATGCCCGGCAGGCTGCCCTTGTGCAGTTGCTCGGCGCAGGCGAAGGCATCGATCGCCGCGCCCTGCGCCAGTTGACCGAGCAGCCAGTCACGCCAGCCGCGCTCGTCCGGCTCGGCCAGCGCACGCGCGGCGAGCGGCGCCCCGCCGGCTTCGGCCAGCACGGCAGCGGCACTCGTCGCGTCGAGCCCCGCTTCAGCCATCAGCCATTGCGAAGCCTGCGCGGCGTCCGGGCGCGTGAGCACCAGACGACGGCAGCGCGACAGAATGGTCGGCAAGAGACGGTCGGGTTGCGTCGTCACCAGCAGGAAGACGACCCCTTCAGGCGGCTCCTCGAGCGTCTTGAGCAACGCGTTGGCCGCGTGCACGTTAAGCGCCTCGGCCGGGTACAGCAGCACGACGCGCCGCCCCTGACGGTGCGAGCCAAGGCTCGCGAAATCGATCACCTCGCGCACCTGCTCGATCTTGATTTCCTTGCTCGGTGTCTTGGTCTTCTTGTCGCCCTCGGCTTCGGCGCGCGCCTCGGCACCCGGCAGGCTATCCGCCAGGACTTCGGGGCAGATGGCGCGAAAGTCCGGGTGATTGCCGCTGGCAAACCACTGGCAGGCGCCGCAAGTGCCGCATGGCAGATGGTCGTCGCGCGGCGACTCGCACAGCAGCCCCTGCGCGAAAGTGCGGGCAAGCTCGACCTCGCCAATGCCCGGCACGGCCTGCAACAGCAGCGCGTGGGGCATCTGGGCGCGCAGGTCGTTCAGGCGTGTCCAGTCCTGTGACTGCCACGGATACAGCATGTGGGCTCCTTGGCCGGAAGAGGCGTCTCTGGCGGAAAAGCGCAACGCTCGGACCCTGAGGCTGAATGTGCCCCGGTACGTCTTGACGATGTCCCGCGAGTGCCCCGGTCGTTGATGGAATAAGCGGATTATCGCTCGTTAGCGTGTTAGCGCGTTGGCGTGTTGGCGCGCTCAGTGCCCAGGCAACCCCAGGCGAGCGAACACGCCGGCGAGTTCCTCGGCAATGGCCTCGATGCTCTGCGCGGCGTCAATCACGATGAATCGGCCGTCCGACGCCTCGGCGCGACGCAAATATTCTTCGCGCACGCGCGTGAAGAACGCCGCCGATTCGCGCTCGAACTTGTCCGGTGCCCGGGCGCCTGCGAGCCGCGCGGCGGCAATCGCCGGATCGAGATCGAACAGAATCGTCAGATCGGGTTGACGCGTGCCCTGCACCCAACGCTCGAGAATCGCCAGCTTGTCGAGGGACAAACCGCGCCCGCCGCCCTGATAGGCGAACGTCGCATCGGTGAAGCGGTCGGAGACGACCCAGTCGCCGCGCGCGAGCGCTGGTTCGATCACCTTGGCCAGATGTTCCCGGCGTCCGGCAAACATGAGCAGCGCCTCGGTCTCGAGATCCATCGGCTCATCGAGCACGAGTTTGCGCAGCGCCTCCCCCAGCGGCGTGCCGCCGGGCTCACGCGTGGCGACGACATTGCGCCCCACGCTGGCGAGGCCCTGACGCAGCGTGTCGACAAAGGCGTTGACGTGCGTGCTCTTGCCCGCACCGTCGATGCCCTCGAAAGTCACGAATTTGCCCGGCACCGCTGCCGTTGCAGGTGCCGGTGCCGTATGGGGGTGCGTCATTGTTCACCTCGCTGATATTTGTCCACGGCGCGATTGTGCTCCTGGAGGTTCGTCGAGAAATGGCTCGTGCCGTCACCGCGCGCCACAAAGTACAGCGCATCGGTCGGCGCGGGGTTCAGCGCGGCAGCCAGCGACGCCACGCCCGGCAGCGCGATGGGCGTCGGTGGCAGGCCGGCGCGTGTGTAGGTGTTGTATGGCGTGTCCGTCTGCAAGTCGCGCTTGCGCAAACGCCCGGTGTACAGATCGCCCATGCCGTAGATTACGGTCGGGTCGGTCTGCAACAGCATGCGTTTGCGCAGTCGATTGACGAACACCGCCGCCACCTGAGCGCGTTCCACGGCCTGCCCCGTCTCCTTCTCGACGAGCGACGCCATGATAAGCGCCTCGTAGGGCGTCGTGTACGGCAGTCCCGGTGCACGGGCGGCCCAGGCCTCGTCCAGACGCTTCTGCATCAGGCGGTAGGACCGCTTGTAAATATCGACGTCGCTCGTGCCTTTCGGAAAAAGGTAGGTATCGGGGAAGAACATGCCCTCGGCTTCGGCGCGATCTGCGCCCACCAGTTGCATGACGTCGGCATCGGGCAACCCGGCGGTGTCGTGGCGCAACGCCGGATTGGCGTCGATCTCGGCGCGCATCTTCTTGAAGGTCCAGCCTTCGATGATCGTCACCACATACTGGTTGACGTCACCGCGCGCGAGCTTTTCCATCACCTCGATCGGCGTAATACCGGTCGCAAACTCGTAGTTGCCCGACTTGAGCTTGGTGCCCACGTCCATGACGCGGGCCAGCAGGTTGAAAAGCAGCGGTTGGACCGGCACGCCGCCGTTGTGCAATTGCGCGGCCACGCTGCGCACTGAACTGTAGGGCTTGATCGTGACGTCCAGCGTCGGCTTGCCCAGTTGCAAAGGCGCTTGTGCCCAATAATAGAAAGCGCCGCCCGCCGCCAGCGAGGCGACGATCAACAGTACCAACAGGCGTTTGATGAAAGACATGAATTGCAGGGTAAGCCGTATGACGACAGCAGCGGGTTCGGGGGACTCGGTCAGCCGGATTTGCGTGGCGACGACGGTGTCGAGAGGCGCGTTTTGCGCGTCGAACCGGGCTCGCACGTCCTGGCGGAAGACCCAATATAATACTTTGACTTGCCGAACCCTCACAGATTGACAGGCTCTCCCGTTTATGACCTCCCAATGGCGTGATCTCCTGCCCCAAGCGGCAGCCGCTTCTTCCCTCGATATCTCGTCCGATGCGAGCGCACGCGCCGCACAGTTCGAGGCGTTGCGAGCCGGCAGTTTCGTCTCGCTCGCGAGCGACACCGGCCTCATCGCCGTGAATGGCGCCGATGCGGCCGCCTTCCTCCATGGCCAATTGACTAACGACGTCGAGCGTCTGTCTGCCGCGCAGGCGCGTCTGGCCGGCTACTGTTCCGCCAAGGGCCGGTTGCTCGCCACGTTCCTGATGTGGCGCGACACGTCGGCGGAAGCGACCCTCTATCTGGCATGCGACGCCGACGTGCAAGCCGCCGTGCAGAAACGTCTGTCGATGTTCGTGCTGCGTGCAAAGGCCAAGCTAACGGACGGGACGGCGACCCACGTGCTGCTTCAGGTCGGTGGCCCCGCTGCGGAGGCCGTTTTGGCCAATACCTTCGCGTCGCTGCCCGCGGCCGCGCTCGCGGCCGTACACGCCACGCTTGGCGACGCCCCCACCAGCCTGATCCGTCTGCCGGACGCCGGCACGGCCCGTGCGGGCTCGCGCTTCCTCTGGAGCGTGCCGGTGGCCCGCGCGGCCGAGGTGTGGGACGCGTTGACACAGGCGCCGGGCCTGGTCGTCGTTGCCCCTGCACTCGCGGCATGGCTCGACGTGCACAGCGGCGTGGCGCGAGTCACGACTGCCACGCAGGAGCAGTTCGTGCCGCAAATGGTGAATTGGGAAGTCGTCGGCGGCGTGAATTTCCGCAAAGGCTGCTACCCGGGCCAGGAAGTGGTCGCGCGCAGCCAGTATCGCGGCACCATCAAGCGACGCCTGCACCTTGCCCACGTGACGGGCACGGCACCGGCACCGGGTCAGGAACTGGTCGAGACGAGCGACCCCGATCAGCCGTGCGGGATGGTGGTGCAAGCCGCACCGGCCCCGAACGGCGGCTACGACGTGCTCGTCGAAGTGAAGCTGGCCGCGCGCGAGACTGATGACGTGCGCCTTGGCAGCGCCGACGGCCCCGCGCTCTCGTTCATGGCATTGCCTTACGAGATCATCGATCCGACCGAAGCCCCCGCGTCGCCTGCCGTGGCTTCCTGATTCAGCCGATCCGCGACTGCCCATGGACTGTTACGTCTACTATCGCGTCTCGACACACAACGCCGCCGCCGCACGCCAGGCCGTCACGCAACTTTTCGCGCTGACGGCAGCGCGCTTCGGTGCCTCGGGACGCCTGCAATGGCGAGCCGACACCTCCGCTAACGACACTGCCAACGACACTGCCGCCGACACCACGACATGGATGGAGCGTTACGACAGTGTGAGCGCCGCCTTCGTGGCGTCGCTACCGCAACTGGCGGTCGAGTCGGGACTGACGGGGCTGATTGAGGGTGAACGGCATGCCGAGTGCTTCGTCGACGCCCAGACGCCATGTGCCTGATCGTCTTCTCGTGGCAACCCGACACCGCAACGCCGCTGGTCCTGCTCGCCAATCGCGATGAATTCTTCGAGCGCCCTGCCGAACCGATGCACTGGTGGCAGGATCGCCCGGAGGTACTCGCAGGCCGTGACTTGCGCGGTGGCGGGACATGGCTGGGCGTGAATCGCGCGGGACGTTTCGCCGCACTCACGAACTTCCGCGACGGACGGGCCCCGATGGCGCCCAAGGACGCGCCGTCGCGCGGCCTGCTGGTCTCGGCCATGCTCGACACCACACCGTTCGACGACGATCTGTTGCGCGTCGAACAGCATGCCCACGAGTACGCGGGCTTCAACCTGCTTGCCGGCGACCTGCCGGCGGGCAAGTTGTTCTGGTTGGGCAATCGCGACACGAGCAGCGGCAAAGCTCGCGACACCCGTCATGACGCCGACCGCATCCAACACGCGAACGGCACATCTGTCAGCGCGGCGGGGCGTTCGCCCCAGTTCGTGGCTCACGCCATCGCCCCCGGCACGCATGGATTGTCGAACGCGCTTCTGGACACGCCGTGGCCGAAGCTGGTAAGTCGGCGCGACGCGCTCGGAGACGCAATCGACAACGCCGCGGATGACATGGCGTTGCTCGAATTGATGCGCAACACCACGGAGGCATCCGACGAAACGCTTCCCGAAACCGGTGTCTCACCGGCGTGGGAGAAGACGCTGTCGGCGGCCTTCATCGCATCCTCCGCTTACGGCACGCGATGCACCACGTTGCTTCGGTATTTCCGCAACGGCACCGTCGAACTCATCGAATCGACGGTCTCGCCGGGGCAGCCTGCTAACGAACTACGCGATCTGCGACGCTATCGCTTCGAGGCACATTGCCGATAACTTCCGATGAGCGGATGAGTGCCGACAGGTGCAAGCCGGTGCCGATACGCCCGATGCGGGGCGTATCCGCGCTCACACCAACCGCACGATCTGCTTGCCGAAATTCTCCCCCTTGAGCAGCCCCAGGAACGCCGCGGGCGCGTTCTCGATGCCTTGCGCAATCGTCTCGCGATAACGCAACTCGCCGGCCGCGATGGCGTCGGTCAGCTCGTTCAGCGCCTGTGGCCAGACATCCATATGCTCGGTCACGATGAAGCCTTCGAGACGCACCCGGTTCGTGAGCAGCAGCGCCGGATACTTCATCGGAATGGGCTCACCGTTGTAGCCTGAAATCATGCCGCACAACGCAATGCGCGAGTGGGCATTGAGATTGCGCATGACGGCATCGAACACCTCGCCCCCCACGTTCTCGAAGTAGCCATCGATGCCATCCGGCGCGGCCGCGCGCAGTGCGTCGTTCAGATTGCCCGCCTTGTAATCGACGCACGCGTCGAAGCCCAGCGTTTCCACGACGTAGTTGCACTTCTGCTCGCCGCCCGCAATGCCGATCACGCGGCACCCGGCACGTTTGGCCAGTTGACCGACCACGCTCCCCACGGCACCGGACGCCGCGCTCACCGCGACTGTCTCCCCCGCCTTGGGCGCGATGATCCGGTTCAGGCCATACCACGCGGTCACGCCCGGCATGCCGGCCGCGCCAAGATAGGCGCTCATCGGCACACGAGCGTCGTGCAGACGGCGCAGATTGCTGCCGTCCGAGATGCCGTACTCCTGCCAGCCGAACATGGCCGTGACGGCATCGCCCGGCTGCCAGTCGGGGTGACGCGATTCGATCACCTCGCCGACCGTCGCCCCGATCATCACCGTATCGAGCGGCTGCGGCGGCGCGTACGACTTGGTGTCGTTCATCCGGCCGCGCATGTACGGGTCGAGCGAAAGATAGAAATTGCGCACCAATACCTGCCCGTCACCGAGTTCCGGCAACTCGGGGGCGGCCAGGTGAAAGTTGTCCAGCGTGGCTTCGCCTTTGGGGCGCGAGACCAACAGAATCTGGCGATTGATCGTCATGACATTCCCTCCGCATCAGCTAGATTAGCTGCATAAAATTCAGTAGCTGCCTTCGCTACCCATGGCATTCGCTTTGCCACGCAGCGACATCGTTGGACGTCACCTGCCGGCACAGGTGGTCGTGAGTCGCCACTCAGTCGCCGCGTGGGTCATCGGGGCGTCGCTGCTCGCGGATATCGCGCCCGACCGCGAGACGACGCAAATACTTGAAGGTCCCCATCGCCTTGGCCACAAGCTTGCCGTTGGCGTCGCGCACCTCGCCCTCGCAGTAGGCCATCGTTGTCGAGCGATGCAGCAGACGGCCAAACGCGCGCATCTCCCCGGTTCCGGGCTGCATGAAGCTCGTCTTCATCTCGATGGTCACCACGCCCGTCCCCTCCGGCGCCACGCTCCGGCAAGCGGTGCTCAGCGCGACATCGAGCATCGCCATCGTCACGCCACCGTGCATGACCTCCCAACTATTGAGATGCTGAGACGCCAACGAGAGACGCAGCTCCGACTCCCCACCTTCAGCACTCAGCAGCTCGATGCCAAGGTGATCGATAAAACCCGAACGGATCGTGAGCGTGCTCATCGGTAACTCCGGCCGCATTGGCCAATACAGTACAGCTTGTCCATCGCTATTTCTTCAACTAACGACGCGGCGCGTCATGCGCTGCGTCTGGTATTCCATTGGCACCTGCCACTTACTCACGCGCCACCCCCGCGCCCGCCAGCGATGCCCATGCAGCCGCAAGCGAACCGTTGAGATCGATCGCACGGCACGCGTGTTCGATCACGCAGACGTCGAAGCCCGCGGCCTTCGCGTCGAGTGCGCTCCATGCCACGCAGAAGTCGGTCGCCAGTCCCACGCAATGCACGCGCCTCACGCCCTTGTCTCGCAAATATCCCGCCAGTCCGGTCGGTGTCCTGCGATCCGCTTCGAGAAACGCCGAATAGCTATCGACATCAACGTGGTACCCCTTGCGCACCACCGCCTGCGCATGCGGAATATGCAGATCCGCGTGCAATGCGGCGCCGGGCGTATCCTGCACGCAGTGCGCCGGCCACAGGACCTGTTCGCCATACGGCAGGGCTATCGTCTCGAATGGCTGACGTCCCGCGTGATTCCCGGCAAACGACACATGCCCTGCCGGATGCCAGTCCTGCGTCAACACCACATGCGAGAATTTTCCCGCCAGCGCGTTGATCGCAGGAACCACTTCGTCACCGTGGGGAACGGCCAACGCGCCGCCGGGCATGAAATCGTTCTGCACGTCGATCACGAGCAGCACTTCGTCCATCGGCTTCATTTCATTGCCCCTGATTGATTGCAGCCTTATCACCTGAGATATCGCGTGAAGATGTCCCCGGAATCGCCGGGTCACAGCGTTCCGGGCACATTGTGCTTGCGTCGCTCACCCGTTGAAACGCTTGCCGGCTTGCGCCAGTTCGACGAGCCGTGCGGCCGGCGTCCAGTCCTCACCATGCGCGCCCTGCTCGAACTCGCGCACCCGCGCGAGCACCTTGTCGAGACCGACCGTATCGGCATAGAGCATCGGCCCACCGCGCCACAGCGGGAAGCCATAGCCGTTCAGATACACCATATCGATATCGGACGCGCGCGCGGCCGTGCCATCGGCCAACACCTTCGCGCCCTCGTTCACCAGCGCATAGACAAGGCGCTCGACGATCTCGTCGTCCGAGAACGTTCGCGGCGCGATGCCGTTCGTCTTGCGATAGTCGTCGAGCATCTGCGCGACTTTGGCCGACTCGCGAGGTGTGCGGTCGCCCTCGGCGTAATCGTACCAACCGGCGTGCGTCTTCTGCCCGTAACGCCCGGCTTCGCACAGCACGTCGGCGATCTTGGGATACACGATGCCGGGATTTTCGGCATGACGACGCTTGCGGATCGCCCAACTCACGTCGTTGCCGGCCAGATCGCTCGTGCGAAACGGGCCCATCGCGAAACCGAAGCGTTCGATGGCGGTGTCGACCTGTGCGGGTGTGGCGCCCTGCTCGACCATCCACTGAGACTGCTTGAAATACGGCTCGAGCATGCGATTGCCAATGAAGCCGTCGCACACACGGGCGACGACCGCAAGCTTGCCGATTCGCTTGGCCAGTTTCATGACCGTCGCCAGCACATCTTTGCCTGTGTGGGCGCCGCGCACCACCTCAAGCAAACGCATTACGTTGGCGGGACTGAAGAAATGCATGCCGATGACGTCCTGCGCCCGCGACGTGGCCCCAGCCAGTGCATCGAGATCGAGTGTCGACGTGTTCGACGCCAGAATCGCGCCGCTTTTGGCCACTTTGTCGAGTTCGCGGAACACGACCTGCTTGATGCCCATATCTTCGAACACGGCTTCGATAATCAGGTCGGCATCGGCCACCGACGCAAAATCGGTGCTGCCATGAATGCGTGCCAGCCGCGTCTCGGCCTCGTCGGCAGCGAGCTTGCCCCGGGTGACGGCGCGGGCGTAATTGCCTCGCATCGACTCGACACCGCGCGCCAGTGCCGCTTCGGTCGTGTCGACCAATGTCACCGGAATACCGGCGTTGGCGAAAGTCATCGCAATACCGCTACCCATCGTGCCAGCACCGATGACGGCTACTCGCTCGACGTTGCGTGCCGGCGTATCGTCGGGCACATCGGCAATCTTGGCCGCGGCACGCTCGCCGAGGAACGCGTGACGCAGTGCCTTCGATTCCGGCGAACTGACCAGCGCGACAAAACACTCGCGCTCGAACTTCACCCCATCATCGAACGGGCGTTGCAACGCCGCTTCGATCGCCGCCACGCATTTGTGCGGCGCGGGAAAATGGGGCTGCTCGCGTTGCACCTTCTCTCGTGCAGCGTCGATAGCCGCCTGGCCCGAGCCATCGGTATCCTCGATGGCAACGTCACGCAGACGCGGCAGCGTGCCGCCTTGTGAGGCGATGTCGTTGGCGAACGCAATGGCCCCGGCAAGGAGGTCGTCGTGGCTGCCCTCGATCAGTTTCGCGAAGAGCGTGCCGACGAGCGTTTCCGACTTCACCACGCGCCCCGAGACGACCAGGTCGAGTGCGCGCGCAACGCCGATGGCGCGCGGCAAACGCTGTGTACCGCCCGCGCCGGGCAGCAGCCCCAGCTTGACCTCGGGCAATGCAATCTGTGCGCCCGGCAACGCCACACGATAGTGGCAAGCGAGCGCCAATTCGAGACCGCCGCCCATCGCCACCGCGTGAACGGCGGCGACAACGGGCTTTGTACAGGCGTCGAGCGCAGCGATCACGTCGACCAGCAGCGGACTCTGTGTTGCCTTCGGCGTGTTGAACTCACGAATATCGGCCCCGCCGGAAAAGGCTTTGCCCCCGCCGATCAACACCACGGCACGCACCTGAGCGTCCGCCTGCGCACTGGCGAGTCCCTCGGCGATGCCGGCCCGCGTGGCATGGCCCAAGCCATTCACCGGGGGATTTTGCAGTGTGATGACGGCCACGCCGTCACGAACCTCATAAGCCGTGCTCATCGTTGTCTCTTTCCTTATATTGTCTGCGTCATTGGGGGCGCCGCGAACGCGTTGGCTGCGGCAAGACGATCGTTCGATTCTAGCGCAGCGCTACACCTCGAGCCATTCACGGCGAACCTCGGGCGCGGCGGCCAGCGCGTCGGGCGGGCCCTCGAAGACGAGGGTGCCGCGCCCCATCACCGCGACGCGCTGCGCGCAACTGAGCGCCAGCGAGAGCTTCTGCTCGATCAGCAGAATCGCCACGCCCGTCGCCCGCAAATCGGTCAGAATCCGGCCGATGCGAGCCACCACCCGAGGCGCGAGTCCCTCGGTCGGCTCGTCGACGATCAACAGATCCGGGCCAGCCATCATGGCCCGGCACAGCGAAAGCAGCTGTTGCTCACCACCGGACAGTGACGCGGCAGGCGCGTCGCGGCGTGGCGCCAGTTCCTCAAAGCGCTCGAAAGCCTCGGCGAGCGTGAGTGTCCGGTCGATGCCGGACGATTGCGGCACTCCCCTTGCC
>NZ_JAELTP010001056.1 GCF_016428915.1 Pandoraea sp. ASV26 | reverse complement strand
CCCCCCCCCCCCCCCCCCCCCCCCCCCCCCCCCCCCCCCCCCCCCCCCCCCCCCCCCCCCCCCCCCCCCCCCCCCCCCCCCCCCCCCCCCCCCCCCCCCCCCCTGTTCAAGCAGAAGACGGCATACGCGATACACAATATCGTCTCGTGGGCTCGGAGATGTGTATAAGAGACAGGCGTGATAGCATCCGGGCTCGTCGTCACGAACGCGGCATGATGCCGCACGCCATGAACATGCCGGTATGGTCGCGCAGCAAACGCATCGCATGGGTCGGCCTCGCCGCCATTTGGATGCTGCTTTG
>NZ_JAELTP010001055.1 GCF_016428915.1 Pandoraea sp. ASV26 | reverse complement strand
CCCCCCCCCCCCCCCCCCCCCCCCCCCCCCCCCCCCCCCCCCCCCCCCCCCCCCCCCCCCCCCCCCCCCCCCCCCCCCCCCCCCCCCCCCCCCCCCCCCCCCCCTTTCAAGCAGAAGACGGCATACGCGATACACAATATCGTCTCGTGGGCTCGGAGATGTGTATAAGAGACAGGTGTCGTGCTCGCACCGATGCGCAACGCACCGGTTTCCAACCCGCGCAGGCTGTCGCGCAGCGCGAGCGCCTGGCGATAGTCCTGCCGCAGCTTGTTGGCGTACACAGCGACTTGCTCGCCAACGG
>NZ_JAELTP010001054.1 GCF_016428915.1 Pandoraea sp. ASV26 | reverse complement strand
CCCCCCCCCCCCCCCCCCCCCCCCCCCCCCCCCCCCCCCCCCCCCCCCCCCCCCCCCCCCCCCCCCCCCCCCCCCCCCCCCCCCCCCCCCCCCCCCCCCCCTCTTTTCAAGCAGAAGACGGCATACGCGATACACAATATCGTCTCGTGGGCTCGGAGATGTGTATAAGAGACAGGCCATATCCTGCTCGGGCACGATCACCCGAGTCGTGACCCAGCCCTTGGCGAGGATCGTCTCCGTAGCCACGGACGCGATCTGAGCCACCCCGTTCGCGCCCGCGCATTGCCCGATAAACGGGGTC
>NZ_JAELTP010001053.1 GCF_016428915.1 Pandoraea sp. ASV26 | reverse complement strand
GTTGTGATACGCCGCGAGCCACTCGGTGTGCAGCGACGCCGCCAGACGCTGGCGCAGATACTGACGCGCCGCATGAATGGCCGCGGGGTCGATTTCCTCCATCTGCTCGCCGAGATACGACTCGGCCTGTCTCTTATACACATCTCCGAGCCCACGAGACGATATTGTGTATCGCGTATGCCGTCTTCTGCTTGAAAATGGGGGGGGGGGGGGGGGGGGGGGGGGGGGGGGGGGGGGGGGGGGGGGGGGGGGGGGGGGGGGGGGGGGGGGGGGGGGGGGGGGGGGGGGGGGGGGGGGGGGG
>NZ_JAELTP010001052.1 GCF_016428915.1 Pandoraea sp. ASV26 | reverse complement strand
CCCCCCCCCCCCCCCCCCCCCCCCCCCCCCCCCCCCCCCCCCCCCCCCCCCCCCCCCCCCCCCCCCCCCCCCCCCCCCCCCCCCCCCCCCCCCCCCCCCCCAATTTTCAAGCAGAAGACGGCATACGCGATACACAATATCGTCTCGTGGGCTCGGAGATGTGTATAAGAGACAGGACGTGAATCGAGCGCCGGACTCCTGCAACGGTGAGCGCGACGGCAAATGGCTCACCTTGACGCTCGACTGGTAGCGACGCCGCACCAGATACAGCGGACGTCCTTTCGACTCGTAGTAGATCCGCC
>NZ_JAELTP010001051.1 GCF_016428915.1 Pandoraea sp. ASV26 | reverse complement strand
CCCCCCCCCCCCCCCCCCCCCCCCCCCCCCCCCCCCCCCCCCCCCCCCCCCCCCCCCCCCCCCCCCCCCCCCCCCCCCCCCCCCCCCCCCCCCCCCCCCCACTTTTTCAAGCAGAAGACGGCATACGCGATACACAATATCGTCTCGTGGGCTCGGAGATGTGTATAAGAGACAGCCATGAAGCCGATCAGGTTGTTGGCCAATGCCGCCATATAGATCGGCTGACGCATGATCTCGCCCAGCGAGCGTGCGGGCAATGCTGCGGCGTCGCCCGTCGTGCTGCTCGCCGAATGCACCGGCAA